>NZ_PSUG01000067.1:0-16555 GCF_002931755.1 Rathayibacter sp. AY2B3
CGCTCGCCCGCACCCGCATGCGCAGCTCGTCGGCGATCGCCCGGATCCCCGGCGCCTCGGACGAGGGCAGCGGTGCGCCCCGGTACGCGTCCAGGGCGAGGCGGTGGGAACCGCGGTCGAGCAGGCCGAGCACCTGGCGGGCGTCGAGGTCGACCGGGCTCGCCAGGCGGTAGGGGCGCGAGAGAGGTGCCAGGCGCGGGAGGGTCGGCTCGAGCGCGCGGCGCAGCCGCACCATCTCGGCGCGGACGGTGACCACCGCGTCGTCCCGGCCGTGGAGCAGGAGGGCGAGCTGCTCGGCCGAGAGCCCGGACCGGTGCCAGGCGAGCAGGGTCAGGATCTCGGCGTGCCGGGTGCTGAGTTCGAGCGTCGCTCCGGCGGCCGTCACCAGCCCCGTCTCGCGCCCGAGGACCCGCAGACTCGGCGCGCGGGCCGCCGCCGTGCTCCGAGCGGCGGGACGGCGCGGGCGGAGCAGCCGCTGCACCATCAGCTCGCTCTCGACGGCGGCGGCGGTCGCCTCCATCAGCGGGAGGGTCTGCGGAGCGACGACGTCGGCGCCGCCGGTGATGTCGATCACTCCGAGGATCTCGTGCGTCTCGGGGTCGTGCACGGGGACGGCGGTGCAGCTCCACGGGTGCACGAGCGAGGCGAAGTGCTCGGCGCCGTGGATCTGCACGCCGTGATCGAGCACGAGGGCGGTTCCCGGCGCAGACGTGCCGACGTCGGGCTCGGCCCAGGCGGCGCCCTCGACGAACGACATCCCCTCGGCGAGGCTCTTGAGGTGCTGGTCCCCGTCGATCCAGAGCAGTCGCCCGAGCGCGTCGCCCACCGCGACGAGCACGCCGCTGTCCTCATCGGCGTCGCGCACCAGCAGGCGGCGGATGACCGGGAGGACCGAGGCGAGCGGATGCCCGGTGCGGTACTCGCGGAGGTCGTCCCCCGAGAACGAGAGCGGCGCGGTCAGCCGGTCAGGATCCAGGCGCCGCCGCCGTGCGCGCTCCCACGACTCCTCGACCAGCGCGCGCCGCCGACCGCTGCCAGGGCGTGCCAGCCACGGGTTGGTCATGCGCTCCGCCTCGTCCTCGGGTCGGTGGGAGTCGACGCTACTCCGCGGAGGGCGGCGGCGCCTCTGTCCGCGCCCCGGAACGACCGCGCCCCCGCACCGCCAGCAGCAGCACCGCCGCGACCAGCACCGCGATGCCGAGCACGGCTCCCGCGGTCAGCCGCTCGCCCAGCACCGCCACGCCGAGGAGCGTCGCGGTCGCCGGCTCCAGGAGGGTGAGCGTCGAGACGGTGGCCGCGGGCAGCTGCCTGAGGCCGCGCGCGAAGAAGGTGTAGGCCACGGCGACCGTGACCACTCCGAGCCAGAGCACGGCCGGGATCGAGCCGGAGAGCCGCGAGGGATCGCCCAGCAGCAGGAACGGGAGCGCGAGAAGCGCCGCGGCTCCGAACGGAGCGCCCATGGCGGCGACGGGGCTGAGTCCGCGCTCGAGCAGCAGCTTGCCGCAGACGGCGTACAGCGCGTAGGACGCGCCGGCGCCGGCCGAGGCGGCGAGGCCGGGGAGCGTCACGCCGCCGGACCCGCCTCCGCTCAGGAGCACCACGCCGACCGCGGCGAGCGAGGTCGAGGCGAACCAGCGCGGGCTCGGCGTCGTCCGCAGGACGAGCCACTCCAGCAGGCCGGTGAAGGCGGGAGCGGAGCCGAGGGCGACGATCGTGCCGACCGCGACCCCGTTCTGCGCGGTGCCGGTGAAGAAAGCGGGCTGGTACGCGGCGACGCCGACCGCTCCGAGCACGACGAGGAGCACGACGGTGCTGGTCGGGCGGGAGCGGCTCCGCCGGCCCAGCGCCTCCACGCCGAGGAGGGCGGCCAGCAGGGCGCCGCCGAGGACGATGCGCGCCGCTCCGAGGAGGAGCGGATCCACGCCCGCCGCACCGAGGGCCTGCGCGGTCCCCGTCGTGCCGAAGCAGACGGCGGCGAGGAGGACGGCGCCGATCGCCGACGTCCGCGCCCCGCTCATCCCGCCCCGCTCCCCCGGCCGCCTGACGACCGGCTCCCAGTGTCCCAGGGATGGGCGCGTGCTCTTCCGCCTCTCGCACAGTGGGCCCAGGATGGAGGGACCGGACTAGCGGAGGAGCACGACGTGGGCATCGCGGAACCGTTCGATCTCGAGGACCACCACCGCAGCGCGCACGGCGCCCTGCGCGAGCACTTCTCGGTGCGCGAGTTCGAGGAGGTGCCGCTGGACCGCGAGGCCATCGTCGCCACCGCCTACCTGCGGGCGATCGAGCACGCGACCGTCGCCCGGGTGCTGCCCGTCGCGCGCGCCCACCCCGACGAGCAGGTCCGCGCGTTCGCATCCGTCTGGGCCGCCGAGCGGCACCGGATCGCCGACGCCCTGGGCGAGGTGCTCGCGGCCTCGCCGCAGATCCGCGGCATCGACATCCGCCCGCCGGAGCCGACGGTCAGGACTCGCCCGCTCCTCGACCGCGCCGCGGCCTCGCTCGCCGGCCCCGTCGCCCTGGCCCTCGCGGTGGACGCCCGGGTCGCGGTGCACGGCTACCGCCGGCTCGCCCGGCTCTCGCTGCACCCCGAGATGGAGCGCCTCGCCGAGACGGTCACGGGCATCCTCGAGCGGCAGGCCGACTTCTTCACTCTGCACGCGGCAGGCCGCCTCGGCCGTCCGCTGCCGCGCCGCGTGCAGGCGGCCGGCCTGCTCGCCGTGCTGCGCCTCCCGATCGGCGAAGCCGACCTGCCGGAGGCTCTCGCCCGCGAGGGCCGGGAGCTCGTGTTCGGCCGGGACGACGGCGGGCTCGACGGGATCGACGCGGGCGTCGTCGCGGCGTTCGCGCTGCCCTGCACGGCGGCCCGGCGGCTCGTGCACCCCTACCGGCCCGCGTCGATCCGCGCCGCGCACCGCCTCGGACGACTCGCCGCCGACACCCGCGCCGCCGTCACGACCCTGCTGGAGCAGGTGCGCGAGTAGCAGCGGCGATCAGCCCAGCAGCTCGCGCACGTCCTCGGCGGTGATCCCGCCTGTGGCCGCGGCGCCGTCGTCCGACATGACCGCGGCGAAGAGCGCGGCCTTCGCCTCCTTGAGGGCCATCACCTTCTCCTCGATCGTGTCCTTCGCGACCAGGCGGTAGACCATGACGGAGCGGGTCTGGCCGATGCGGTGCGCACGGTCGACCGCCTGCGACTCGGTGGCGGGGTTCCACCACGGGTCGAGCAGGATGCAGTAGTCGGCCTCGGTGAGGTTGAGCCCGAAGCCGCCGGCCTTGAGCGAGATCAGGAACACGCCCGCCGCGCCCGAGCGGAACCGCTCGATGACCTCGTCGCGCTTCTTCGTCGCTCCGTCGAGGTACGCGTACTCGATGCCCGCCGCGTCCAGCCGCCGGCGGACCCGGCCGAGGAACCGCGTGAACTGGCTGAAGACCAGTACGCGGTGCCCCTCGCCGAGGGCGTCGCCCAGCAGCTCGTCGAGCAGGTCGAGCTTGGTGGAGGGCACGCTCTCGTGCGCCTCGTCGACCAGCGCCGCGTCGAGCGCGACCTGGCGCAGCACGGTCAGCGCGCGGAAGATCGCGAAGCGGTTCTTCTCGAAGTCGCCGATCAGACCCAGCACGCGCTGCCGCTCCCGCGCCAGGTACGTGTCGTAGACCTTCCGCTGCTTCGGGCCGAGCTCGACCTCGAGGGTCTGCTCCTGCTTGGGAGGCAGCTCCTTGGCGACGAGCTCCTTGGTGCGCCGCAGCATCAGCGGGCGGATGCGCCGCCGCAGCTGCGAGAGCTTCTCGCTGTCGGCCTCGCGCTCGATCGGCTTCTGGTAGAACTCGACGAACCCGGCGGGCGAGGGGAACAGGCCCGGAGCGACGATCGACAGCAGCGACCACAGCTCCATCACGTTGTTCTCCATCGGCGTGCCCGTGATGGCGAGCTTGAAGGGCACGTCGAGCCGGCGCGCGAGCTGATGCGTCGCCGACTGGCGGTTCTTGACGAACTGCGCCTCGTCGAGGAGGAGCCCCGACCACTGGATGCTCGAGTACGACTCGTAGTCGAGCCGGAACAGGGCGTAGGACGTCACCACCAGCTCGGCCTCGCCGATGACGCTCGAGAGCGCCTTCCGCTTCTTCTTCGACGTCTCGTCGATGCCGACCACGCGCAGGTCCGGGGCGAAGCGCTTGGCCTCGCCCACCCAGTTCGGCACGACGCTGGTGGGGGCGACGACGAGGAACGGGCGCGGCGAGGTGCCCGCCTCCGCGGCCGCGGCGCGCTGCTCCTGCATCACCCGGGTGACCAGGGCGAGGGACTGCACGGTCTTGCCCAGGCCCATGTCGTCCGCGAGCACGCCGCCGAGCTGGTTGTCGTAGAGGAACGAGAGCCAGTCGTAGCCGAGCTGCTGGTAGGGCCGCAGCTCCACCACGAACCCCTCGGGCAGGGCGCGCGACTCCAGGGCACCGGTCGCGGTGAAGCCGGAGAGCCCCTCCACGGAGCGGCGCCATGCGGCGGCCTGCGCCTCCACGACGCCCAGCTCGACCAGCTCGTCCCAGAGGGAGGACTGGAAGCGGCTGATCCGCAGGGTCTCGCCGGGGTCGTCCGAGAGCTCGCGGGCTTCGGCGATCAGCTCGCGGAGGCGGCCGAACCGCTCGTCGTCGAGGGCGAAGTAGACGCCGCTCGGCAGCACCATGTACTCGTCGCCGCGGGCGAGCGCGAGGAAGATCTCGGCGAGCGGGACCGCCTCGTCGTTCACGGTGACGGAGATCTCGAGGTTGAACCAGTCGCGGCTGTCGGGCCGGGCGACGGTCTGCACGGCGACCACGGGCGCGGTCTGCGCCTCGCGGTACTCGACGCGTTCGCCGATCTCCTCGATCTCGACGGTGCCCAGCTCGCGGAGCCGCTCGACCTCGCCGGTGAGGAAGCCGACGGTCTGCATGCCGCGCAGGTCGAAGGTGGGGCGCAGGCGCCTGCTCGACGGGGACACCAGGGCCGGCGTCGACTCCGGGTCGAGACCTGCTCCGACGAGGGAGTCGAGGATCCGCTGCTCGGCCTCGGGGTCGCGGTAGCCCGCGTCCTCGCCGACCCGCAGCGGGAGCCGCTCGGCGTCCACGCCGCCGCGCGCCCCCTCCACGCCGTAGCGCCACCACCACGAGCCGCGCAGGCCCGCGCCGTCGGTGTGCTCGAGGGTGAGGCCGAGGCGCGGCTCGGGCACCGCCGGCGCCTCGAAGGAGCCGTCGCGGGAGACGATGTCGAACAGCCGGTGCAGCCGCTGGTAGTGCTCCGTGAGGAACGCCGACTCCTCGGCCACTGGGATGCGGATGGCCTCGCGGCTCCAGAGGAACGTGCGCGCGGAGGACAGCAGCGGCGCGGCGAACGGGATGAGCGTGACCGGGCGGGCGCGCATCTCGTCGCCGCCCTCCCAGGTGTAGAGGCCGACGGCGGGGTCGCCGATGAAGCCGAACTCCTCGGGGGCCGGGTGGTCGCCGATCGCGACGAGCGAGCGCAGCTCGAGGCCGGCGGCGGTGCGCGTGACGTCGATGGAGGCGGTGGCCGTCGTGTCGAGGATCTTCAGCGGCGTCTGGTCGCGGTCGCCCATCACCAGACCGATTCCCGCGCGGACGGCGCCGTGCAGGGCCGCCCAGATCGCCTCGCTCCGGCACTGGTCGAGGTAGAGCCAGGTGTCGGGCGAGTAGTAGCTGGAGGCACTGTGCCCGGAGAGCAGGCCCTGCATCTCGCGGATCACGTCGATCTGGCGCTCGTCGTAGTCGTGGCTGTAGTGCAGGTAGCCGAGGTCGCGCCAGCTGGTGCCGGTGCGCACCCAGCGGTCGCGGTCGCCCATCCGCACCGGGCGCACGCCCAGGCGCGGACGCGGCTCGGGCGGCGGCCGGTAGGAGTTGTAGCGGCCGGGCGGGCGACGCACGGGCTCGCCGGGCAGCAGCTCGAACTGCAGGCCGAGCGGTATGCCGGTGTGGGAGCGCTCGGCGCCGGCGAGCAGCGGGGCGAGCGCGCTGCGCCACTCCGGGACGGCGTCGACGGCGGCCTCGCCGGGGAAGGGACCGGCCACTCCGCCCTCGCGCTCACGGCGCAGGGCCTCGACCAGGACGGCGGCGACGTGCTTGCACTCGTGCTTGACCGGGCAGCTGCAGGCGCCGCCGAGGAGGGTCCAGTGCTCGCCCTCGTCGCGGAGCTGCACGCTCACGGCGTACGGCGAGCGCCCGGATCCGCGGACCTGGCCGAAGAGGCGGGTGCGGCCGCCGAACCACTGCAGCTCGCGGACGCGGCCCTCGTCCGCGTACGCGGTGCCCTTCTCGAGGGCGGCGGTTCCGACGAGGGCGCGGATGTCCTGCTCGGAGAAGGGCTCGTGGCCGGCGGTCACCGGCCCGGGTGCGGCCGACGGCAGCACCTCACCGGGGGGACTCTGGCGGGCCATGGACCTCACGCTCTCCGCGCTCGAACGAGCGCATCCGTCTATTCAACCCGATTCCGGAGGCGCCGCGAGCCGCGGGCCGGGATCCGTGGAGGACGCACGGCCGTCCCTACGATGGAGGGATGCCCCGTCTGGCCGTCCTCTCGGCGCACACCTCCCCGCTCGAGCAGCCGTCGACGGGCGACGCGGGCGGGATGAACGTGTACCTCTCGGCGGTGCTGCCGGAGCTGGCGGCGCTCGGCTGGGAGATCGAGGTGCTGACCCGCGGCGAGGGCGTCCGCACCCTCGCGCCGGGTGTGCGGGTGGTGGGCGTGCCGGTGCCGGCGGGCGACAAGTACGCTCTGGCGGCCGCGGCGCCGGAGTTCGCGCGGGCCGCGGCGGGAGCAGACGTCGTGCACTCGCACTACTGGGTGTCGGGCCTCGCGGGGGCGCTCACCGGCAGACCGCACGTGCACTCGATGCACTCGGGCTCGCTCGCCAAGAACGCCCGGCTCGCCCCGGGCGACGTCGCGGAGCCGCAGCAGCGGGTCGACGCGGAGCGCTCCGTGCTCGCCTCCGCCGACGCGATCGTGGTGGCGGGCGCCTCGGAGCGGGCGGACGTCGTCAGCGGGTACGGCGCGGATCCGGACCGGGTCGTCGTGGTGCCGCCCGGGGTCGACGCGCGGTTCCGCCCAGGCGGCGGCGAGCGCTCCGGGGTCGTCCTGGTCGGCCGGGTGCAGCCGCTCAAGGGCCAGCTTCTGGCGGTGGAGGCGCTCACGGCGATGGCGCCGGCGGAGCGGCCCGTGCTGCGGCTGGTGGGCGGGGCGGCACCGGGCCGGGAGTCGTACCTCGATGCGGTGCGCGCCGCGGCGGCTCCGCTGGGCGACCGCGTGCTGATCGAGGGAGCCGCCGACCGCGACCGGGTGGCGGAGCGGCTCCGGAGCGCGGAGCTGGCGCTCGTGCCCTCGGCGGCGGAGACCTTCGGGCTGATCGCGCTCGAGGCCGCCGGCAGCGGCACTCCGGTGCTCGCGCGCCGCACGACCGGCCTGGTGGACGCGGTGCGCGACGGCGGGAGCGGCCTGCTGCTCGACTCCGGCTCCCCCGCGGCGTGGGCCGAGGCGATCCTGAGCCTGCTGGGCTCCCCCGAGGAGCTGGCGCGCCTCGGCCGCGGCGGCGTCGATTGGGCGGCCGCCCACTCCTGGCCGGCCGCCGCCGCCCGACTGGACGCCGTCTACCGCGGCCTCCTGCCCCGCTGAGGTGGCAGGGGCGACGGGGGTCAATCGGCGATGGCGGGGGCTCCGGGGTCGAGGCGGGCGCCGCGGGTGGAGCGGTACCAGGGCGCGAGGCGGTCGGGCGAGACGGCGACCATGGCGGCGCCCGTGAAGCCGGCGTCGTTGCCGAAGCGGGCGGGGACGATCTCGGTGCCGATGTCGAGGAAGCGGGCGAACTCGTCGAAGACGTGCGCCGCCGCGCCGCCGATCACGAACAGCTGCGGCGAGAGCAGCATCTCGAGGTGCCGGTAGTAGACGCTGAGGCGCCCCGCCCACTCCTCGAGGGTGATGCCCTCGCGGCGGACGGCCGAGAAGCCGACCTGCGGCTCGAAGTCGGGACCGTCGATGTGCAGGTGCCCGAGCTCGGAGTTGGGGATCACCACGCCCTCGTGGACGAGCGCCGTCCCGATGCCGGTGCCGAGGGTGGTCAGCAGGAGGAGGCCCTCGCGGCCGCGCATCGCGCCGAACTCGCGCTCGGCGACCCCCGCCGCGTCCGCGTCGTTGACGACGACGACGTCGACCCCGGTGGCCTCCGAGAGGAGGGCCTGCGCGTCGAGCCCGACCCAGCGCTGCGAGACGTGGGTGGTCTGGCGGACGACGCCGCCGCGGACGATCCCGGGGAAGCCGACGCCCACGGGGGTGCCCGCGATCGGCGAGACGTCGCGGACGATCCCGGCGATCGCCTCGGCGAAGTCCTCGGGCTCCTTGCCCAGCGGGTTCGCGACCGCGAAGCGCCGGGCCGCCCGCTCGCCGGTGGTGACGTCGACGAGGGACGCCTTGATCGACGTCCCCCCGATGTCGACGCCGACGGCGAAGCGCGGGAGGAGGCCGTCGTGGGGCTGGGTCACGGATGCTCCGTCTGCAGTGGTGGCGAGTGCGGGGACTCGGGAGAGCGGTCGGCCCGTCGGATCCGGGATCGCGACGAGCCGAAGGAGATTCTACGAGCCGTCAGGTGCGCGCGGGCTCAGAGGGCGCGGAGGACGAAGTCGATCACCGGCTCGTAGAGGTGGACGGCCAGCCCGTCGTCGATCGGGACGACCACCTCGATCGAGCCCTGAGCCTCGGCGACGAAGACCGCCGGGTCGTTGCAGTCGGCGATCGCGATCACCGGCAGCCCGCGCCGACCGGCCGCGCCCGCGAAGCCGTGGTCGGCGACGACCAGGTCCGGGCGGATGCCGAGCTCGTCGAGGCGGTCGAGCAGCGCGTCCATCGGCTCCGGCGAGTGCGTGTGCTGCAGCCCTCCGCCGCGGTAGACGCAGGTGACCCCGCCGGTGCACCACAGGGCCTGGTGCTCGTCCGCGAGAGGGACGCGGATGCCGTCGGGGGCGGCGAACGGGAGCCCGTTCACGTCGATCACGCGGGCGCCCTGCTCGGCCGCGGCGGCGGCGAAGCGGCGGTAGACGTCCATCAGGGTCGCGGGGTGCGCGGTCGCGAACAGGAGCAGCGCCCCCTCGCGGACGGCGGCGGCGAACCGGTCGCGGTAGCGCGCGAGCCCCGCGACCGTCAGGCGGGCGTCGATCCGGTCCTGCCCGCTCTCGAAGGAGGGGTCGGTGCTGATCCCCACGCGCTCTCCCATCAGGGCGAGCAGGCTCTCGAGCGTCCAGTGCTCGGCCACGTCCACCCCGTAGAGGTGCGCGGGCTCCCGGGCGGCGAGCCGGCGGAGGTTGCCGAGGTTGCTCGCGCGGCCGGTGAGGACGTCCCCGGCGAGGAGGGAGGAGTCGAGGTACGCCTCGAGCTCGGAGTCGGGCAGCGGCATGCGGGACCTCTCGATCGACGGGGAGCTCCCAGGCTACGGGGAAACCGGGTGTTGACATCCGATCCATCACCGATATATCGTTACTACATCGCCGACAGATCGGAAGCAGCCGCTCCCGACGGGCGACCGGATCCGATCGAAAGGGATCCCCTCACGACAGAGAGCAGCACACCCATGAACTCCAGGACCTTCTTCTCCGACGACCGCCGCGACTCCTGCGACGGCGACCACTCCACCCGCCACGAGCACCCCGGCCGCGGACAGCGCCGCGGACCCGGCGGTCACGGCCGCGGCTTCGGGCCCGGCTTCGGCTTCGGCCCGGGCTTCGGCCCCGGCTTCGGCGGCCCCTTCGGCCGCGGCGGAGGACGCGCCCGACGCGGTGACGTCCGCGCGGCCCTCCTCTCCCTCCTCTCCGAGAAGTCCTCGAACGGCTACGGCCTGATCAAGGCCATCGCCGAGAAGACGAACGGATCGTGGCGCCCCAGCCCCGGCTCCGTCTACCCCACCCTCCAGCAGCTCGTCGACGAGGGCCTCATCACGGCCGTCGGCGAGGGCCGCGGCACCGAGTACCAGCTCACGGACGCGGGCGGCACCTATGTGCGCGAGCACGCCGACGAGCTCGACGCGGCCTGGGAGGCCACTCCTGGCGCGAGCGACGCCGACCGCGCCTTCATGGAGAACGTCGGCAAGCTGATGGGCGTCGTGCAGCAGTTCCGCGGAGCGACCGAGGCGCAGCGCGCCGCCGCCTCCGCCAAGCTCGACGAGACCCGTCGCGCGCTGTACCTCATCCTCGCCGACTGACCTCGGCTCCCCTCCCGCGCTCCGCCGCGGGAGCCCCCGGACGGACGGGACCCCCTCGCCTCGGCGACGGGGTCCCGTCCGTTCTGTCGTCTCCGGTGCCGGCGCCTCAGCGGGCGGCGGACAGACGGGCCAGACCCTCGTCGAGGGTGACCGACGGGCTCCACTGCAGATCGGCGCGCGTGCGGCGCTGGTCGAACCAGTGCGCGGTCGAGAGCTGCTCGGCGAGGAATCGGGTCATCGGCGGCTCGTCGGCACCGGGCCGCACGGCCCAGACGCGCTCGACGAGCGAGCCCGCGGCGCGGGCGACGGAGGCGGGGACGGACCAGCGCGGCGGCTCGACGCCCGAGGCGCGGCAGATCCCGGCGAGCAGCTCGGCGACCGGGCGCGGCTCGCCGTTGGTGACGACGTAGGAGCGGCCGTGCACGTCCTCCGCCCGCCCGAGAGCGGCGACGATCGCCGAGGCGGCGTTGTCGATGTAGGTGGAGTCGATCAGCGCCTGGCCGTGCCCGAGGAGCGGCAGTCGGCCGGCGCGCGCCCGCTCGACGATGCGGGCGACGAGCTGGGTGTCGCCCGGACCCCAGACCAGGTGCGGGCGCACGGCGACCACCGCGAACCCGGGGGCGTCGGCCGCGAGGGCCAGCAGCTCAGCGCGGGCCTTGGTGCGGGCGTAGTCGCCGCGGGCGCGATCCGGATCGGCGGGCTCGGCGTCGTCACCGGTGATCGAGGAGCCGGAGTGGGCGACGGAGGGCGACGAGATCTGGACGAAGCGGCTCACCCCGGCGCGGGCGGCGGCGGCGAGCAGGCGCCGGGTGCCGTCGACGTTCACGCGGTCGAAGTCGCCCGGATCGCCGGCGAGCGAGACCTTCGCGGCGAGGTGCACGACGCCCTCGGCCGCCTCGACCGCCGCCTCGACCGCCCGCGGATCGGTCAGGGAGCCCCGTGCCTCCTCGACGCCCGCGACCCCGCAGGGCCGGCGCTGGAAGGTGCGGACCTCGTGCCCCTGCGCGACGAGTCCCGCGGCCACCGCGCCGCCGAGCAGGCCGCTCGCGCCGGTGACCAGGACCCTCACGGCGCCACCATCCGGCCGCCGGCGAGCACGCCCTCGGCCCAGCGCGAGAGCGCGGCCCGGTCGATCTTGGAGTTGTGGCGGATGTCGGTGGGCAGCGCCGGGACGACGAGCACCGCGGCGACGGGCCGGCCGACGGCCGCGCGCACCTCGGCGGCGAGGGCCTCCTCGGCCAGCGCCACGCGGCGCGCGCCCGAGCGCAGCTCGACCACGGCGACCAGCTGCGCGACTCCGCGCGGACCGGCTCCGACGATCGCGGCGCGGGCGACCGGGGCGACGCGCGCCTCGATCCGCTGCTCCGGTCCGACCGGCGTGACCACGCCGTCGGGTGTGACGACGACGTGCGGCATCCGGCCCTCGACCCAGAGGCGGCCGGCGGAGTCGATCCGCCCGACGTCCCCGGTGCGGTGCCAGCGCTCGCCCGGGACGGCGCCGATGCGGGCGGCGCGGTCGGTCAGCCAGAGGCGCTCGTAGTGGTCCTCGACGTGACCGGCCGAGACGACGATCTCGCCGGTCGCGCCGACGATCTCCTCCGGCTCGTCCGCGGCGCGGCCGTCGGCGTCGAGCGGGGCGATCCGCAGTCGGACGCCCGCGGCGGGCACGCCCACGCAGACGCCTCCGCGCGGATCGTCGTCGGAGGCGGCCTCGCGGATGCCCTCCAGCGACGCGTCGGTGAGCAGCAGCCCCTCGGTCATGCCGTAGGGGGTGCGGGCGGAGGCGTTCGGCATGAGCGCCTGCGCCTCGCCGAGCAGTCCCGCCGAGACGGGGGCGCCGGCCGAGAGGAACGTGCGCACGCCGGCGAGGGCGCGGTGGTCGTCGGCGTCGAGCGCGCCGGCGGTGGCCACGACGTTGGCCAGCGCGGCCGGCGACAGGAACAGCACGGTCGCGTCGACCCGGGCGGCGGCCGCGGCGACGGCGGACGCGGTGAGCGTCCGGGGCGCGGTGACGTCCATGTCCGGAGTGGCGGAGCGCGTGCCCAGCGCGGGACCGAGCAGGGCGAACGGCGCGAAGCCCGCGACGAGCCCGGTGCCCGGTCCGATCCCGTACTGGCGGGCGAGCGCGTCGCGGACGCCGGCGAGCTGACGGTGCGTGTAGACGACGCCCTTGGCGGGGCCGGTCGAGCCGGAGGTGAACAGGATCGCTGCCACGGCGTCGGCGGCGGGCGGCTCGCCCAGCGCCTCCGGATCCGCGGCCAGCTCGGCGCGGCCGAGCTCGATCAGCTGCCCGAGCGAGGTGTCGACCCCGAGGGCGGCGGCGGAGGCGCGGGGCAGGGTCTGCGTCGACACCCGACCGCCGGGCCAGCGGAGGGCTCGCGCGACGGTGAGGCCGGGCAGGGCGCCGACCACGAGATCCGGCCAGGCGCCGCGGACCGCGCGGGTGAGACCGCGCAGGCCCAGGCCCGCGTCGGCGACGACCACGACGGCTCCGATCCGCAGGCACGCGTAGAGCAGCGCCGTCAGGTCGGCGCCGGGCGGCACGAGGAGCGAGACGCGGTCGCCCGGGGAGACGCCCGAGGCGCGCAGCCCGGCGGCGAGCTCGCGGACCCGCTGCGAGAGCAGGCGCCACGAGACCGAGCGGGGGCCGCCGCCCCCGGGAGGCGCCATCTCGACCAGGGCGAGCGAGCCGTCCTGCGCGTTGCGGTCGAGGTGCGCCCACAGCGGCTCGACCGGCGCGGTCGGGCGGCGGACGTCAGGGGCCGGGTCGCCGCCGAAGGGCTCGTCGCCGTCGGAGAGGTCGCCCAGCCAGGCGAGGACGGCGGAGGCGTAGTCGACGTCCTCGGCCACGAGGTGGCCCGCTCCCTCGTAGCGGTGGACCTGCGCGTGGGGCAGGCGGTCGACGAGGTCGTCGAGGTAGCGGTCGGAGAAGATCGGGTCCAGCGGGCCCCAGAGCATCAGGGCCGGCGTCGTCAGGGTGCTGACGCCCTGGGCGATGCGCTGCAGCTCCGGGTCGCTCGGGTGCGCGGAGTCGACCGGGATGTCGGCGACGAAGCCGCCCACTCCGCCGCGGCGCGACGCGGACCGGTAGGGCGCGCGGTACCCCTCCTTCACCGCGGCGGGCAGCGCCGGACGCCCGAGCGCGAGGGTCGTCTCGAGGAAGGCCGGCGTGCCGACCGTGGAGGCGCCGAGCACGCCCGAGGCGAGGGCGAGCCGGAGCGGGGCCGGGATCGGCTCGTCGGCGCTCTGGTGGATCGCGGTGTTCAGGAGCATCGCGGCGCGCAGCTGCTGAGGGTGGTCGACCGCCCAGCCCAGCGAGACGACTCCGCCCCAGTCGTGGCCGAGGGTGACCACGTCGTCGAGCCCGAGCACGTCGGTGAGGTTCGAGAGCTCGCGCACGCGGTCGGCGAGCGTGTGCAGGGCGCCGGTGCGCTCGGAGAAGCCCATCTCGAGCTGGTCGACGGCGACCACCCGCCAGGCGGGCCCCCCGCGGCGGGCGGACTCGAGGGTGGCGGCGGCGAGGCGGCGCCAGAGGTAGGACCAGGTGGGGTTGCCGTGCACGCAGAGGACGGTGCCGACCGGCTCCGTGCCGAGGGCCTCGCCCGTGTCGAGCAGGTGCCAGCGGCGCGGGACGCCCTGGGCGTCCGGAGCGTCGACCAGGCGCGACCACGCGGGATCGAGCCCGTCGAGCCCGGCCGGGGGGAGCATCGCCGCGGCCGTGGAGCCGAGCGCTCCGCGGATCCGCTCGGCCGGGTGGGGCGCGGTCACCAGGCGATCTCGAGCATCGCGGTGTTGATGCCCGAGCCCACTCCGATGAGCAGCACCCGGTTGCCGGGCTGCAGGGTCTCGGCCTCCTGGGCCAGGGTGATCGGGATCGACGCCGGGCCGACGTTGCCGAGGGTGGGGTAGGTCGTGGGGACGCGGCTGCGGTCGATGCCGACGGCCTTCACCAGGGCGTCGGTGTGCACGTCCGACACCTGGTGCGTGATGTAGCGGTCCATCCCGCTCCAGTTCCAGTCGCGGGTGGCCTCCTTCCACGCCGAGAGCACGAGCTCCATGCCGCCCTTGAGCAGCGCCTTCGCGTCCGTGAACATGCCGTCGACGCTGCCGACGCAGAGCTCGTTGAACTGCGTCGCCGCACGGGTGATCCCGCCGAGGATGCGGTGGCCCTTGGGGTGCTCGTCGGCCGGGCCGAGCACGGCAGCAGCGGCGCCGGAGCCGAGCGTCAGGCTCGCGAACTCGCTCATGAAGTCCTTGCGCTTCACGCCGTCGCGGCTGAGGCGCTCGATCGTGTTGACCTGGATCTCGTCGGCGTCCTCGCCGTCGATGATGAGCGCGTAGCGGATCTGGCCGGAGTCGATCAGCTGCGCGGCGAGGGTCATGCCGTTCACGAAGCCGAGGCACGCGTTCGCGATGTCGAAGTTGATGGCCGACGAGGGAAGGCCGAGCCCGTGGTGCAGGCGCACGGCGACCGAGGGCTCGAGGTGCTTGCGGGTCACCGAGGTGTTGATGATCAGGCCGATCTGGTCGGCGCGGACGCCGGCCTCGGCGAGGGCCCGCTTGCCCGCCTCGATCGCCGCTCCGTCGAAGCCCTGCTCGGAACCCCAGTTGCGGCGCTCGTGCACGCCGGCGACGCGCTGGAGGAGCCCGGTGGGGAGCCGGAGGCGCTTGAGCGCCGGGGCGAGCCGCGCCTCGATCTCGGCCGACGTGGTCACGCGCGGAGCCAGCGTCGTCGCGACGGACAGCAGTGCGACGTTGCGGTGCGTGGTCGTTGCGTTTCCGTCCAACGGAACTCCCTGTCGAGTTGTCGATCCTGGCATGTGCCTCCGTGATTTTACGCTGTCGTTCAGGCAGCGCTTCCTGAACGCCGGCTGGATGGTCGCGGAACGCGTCCTCGGCGGCCGGGCCGAGGCTCCTCCCCCGGAACGACGGGCGAGGAGCTGCTGAGGCCATACGCGACGCGCGGTGTCAACCCACCCGCCGGGCGTCAGGTCCCCATCGCCCACGGCTCGCGATCGCCGCGGAGGCGGGCGGCGAGCGCCATCGCCTGCTCGTCCGTCAGGGTCGCGACGTAGTCGACCACACCGCGTCCCCGGCCGAGCCGCTGCAGCGCCGCCGGGTCGGAGGTCGGCCGGCCGCGCTCGTCGGCCGGGAGCCAGTCGGGGTGGTCGGCGCGGAGGCGGAAGTAGCCGTCGGTCGCGAGCTCGATCAGGTCGAGCAGCTTCTGCGGAGCCCGCGAGCCGTCGCGGGGGTCCTCGAGCCAGGCGTCGAGGTGGGTCACCAGCGTCTCGAGCACCTGGGACTGACCGCGCTGGTAGGTGGCGAAGTCGGGCCGGTCGATCACGAAGCGGGTGTGCACGAACTTCAGCACGGCCACGTCGTGCCAGGCGTCCGGGAGCAGCGAGAGGTGGCCCGAGCGGACGTTCGGCTCGGCGAGCACCACCACGGAGCGCTGCAGGCGGCCGATCCAGGAGGAGACGAAGGACTCGATCGCGCGCTCGGTGCGCGTCGATCCGTCGAACGGGAGCGCGAGGAGCCCCTCGACCAGCTCGGTCGACACCCGCTCGACGGAGGCGCGGAAGTGCTCGTCGCTCGCGATCCACGGGTCGCGGGCCACGAGCCTCCGGCGGAGCATCTCGAGCGAGTGCCCGGGAGCCCGCGCCCACAGCTCCTCCGCGTCGAGGGAGGCGAGGGCGTTCTGCTCGCGGAGGAACGCGCGGAACTCCACCGCGACGGCCGCCTGCTGCAGCACTCCTGCGCGGTAGAAGTCGTCGAGGTCGTGCAGCGAGTAGGCGATGTCGTCGGCGACGTCCATCACCGAGCACTCGAGGGTCTGCTGCCAGGGGGCGATCGCGGCGAAGCCGGAGCGGGCGTCGAGCAGGTCGTCGAGGTCGAGGGTGTACGCCGAGAACTTCGGCGGCGCGGTCTCCCAGCGGCTGGCGGTCGAGCCGCGGGGCAGCTCGGTCGGGTCGGCGGAGTCGATGCCGGGGCGGTGGACCGTCCGCCCCCACGGGTACTTGAGCACGGCGGCACGGGAGGCGGCGGTGAGGTTCAGCCCCACCTCCACCGTCTCGCAGACGTCGAGCTCGGAGAGGATCCGGAACGACTGCGCGTTGCCCTCGAAGCCCTCCGCGAGCCCCAGCCGCTCACGCGCGAGGCGGTCGAGCGCCTGCTCGCCGAGGTGGCCGAACGGAGGGTGGCCGAGGTCGTGCGCGCTGGCCGCGGCCTGCACGACCACCGGGTCGCAGCCGCCGAGCCGCTCGACCAGCTCGCGCTGAGCGGGATCGGTCGTGGTCAGCTGCATCGCGATCGCCCGAGCGACCGCGGTGACC
>NZ_PSUG01000068.1:0-16264 GCF_002931755.1 Rathayibacter sp. AY2B3
ACCACAGGTCGCTGGTGTCGGTGACCCTCCCGCCCGGAGGCCCGCGCGTGAGGGTCACCGACACCAGCGACCTGTGGTGGCGCACGGCCGTCTTCTACAACCTGGACGTGAAGACGTTCATGGACTGGGACGACGACGGCGTCGGCGACCTCGAGGGCCTCGTCCACCGGATCGACTACCTGGCCGAGCTCGGCGTCAGCTGCCTCTGGCTCGCGCCGTTCTACCGGTCCCCCGGCCGCGACAACGGCTACGACATCAGCGACTTCTACGGAGTGGACGAGCGCTTCGGGCACCACGGCGACGTCGTCGAGGTGATCCGGACCGCCCACGACCGCGGGATGCGCGTGATCGTCGACCTCGTCGTCAACCACACCTCGGACCAGCACCCCTGGTTCCTGGCCGCCCGCTCCTCCCCCGACAGCCCGTACCGCGACTACTACGTCTGGCGCGACGAGCCGCCCGCCGATCAGCCGGCGAACGTGTTCCCGGACGCGGAGGACGGCGTCTGGTTCCGCGACGAGGAGGCCGGCCAGTACTACCTGCACCACTTCTACCGGCACCAGCCGGACCTCAACACCGAGAACCCTGCCGTGCGCGACGAGATCGCGAAGCTCATCGGATTCTGGCTGCAGCTGGGCGTCGACGGCTTCCGGGTCGACGCGGTGCCGTACCTGATCGAGCCCGGCGAACGCGACGAGCACGAGTGGCTGCGCCTGCTGCGCCGCTTCGTCTCGCGGCGCTCCGGCGAGGCGATGCTGCTGGGCGAGGTCAACGTGACCCGCGAGGAGCAGCTCGGCTTCTTCGGCGGCGAGGACGCGGACGAGCTGTCGATGCAGTTCGACTTCATCGGCAATCAGCGCCTCTACCTCGCGCTGGCCCGGGAGGAGGCGGCGCCGCTCGTGGAGGCGCTCGCGAGCCGCCCCGAGATCTCCGTCGGCAGCCAGTGGGCGAACTTCGCGCGCAACCACGACGAGCTCACCCTCGACCAGCTGAGCGACGACGAGCGCGACGAGGTCTTCGCGGCGTTCGCGCCGGAGCAGTCGCAGCGGATCCACGGGCGCGGCATCGTCCGCCGCCTCCCGCCGATGGTCGACGGCGACCTCCGCCGCGTCCGCCTGGTCCACAGCCTGGTCTTCTCGCTGCCCGGGGCCCCGGTGCTGTACTACGGCGAGGAGATCGGGATGGGCGAGAACGCCGACATCCCGGGCCGCAGCGCCGTGCGGACCCCGATGCAGTGGAGCAGCGCGGCCAACGGCGGGTTCTCACGCGCCGACGCGGCCGACCTGATCGCCGCCCCACCCGGCGGCGGCTTCGGACCCGAGCACGTGAACGCGGCCGCGCAGCTCCAGGATCCGGACTCCCTCCTGGCTCACGTGAAGGGCCTCGCCTGGCTGTACCGGCGGTCGCCCGAGATCGGCTGGGGCGAGTACACGCACCTCCCCTGCGACGAGGCGAGCGTGCTCGCGCACCGGATGTCCGCGTCGACCGGCTCGACCGTCGCGGTGCACAACCTGGCGTCGAACCCGCGCACGGCGCACCTGACGCTCCCCGACACCCCCGCCGGGGCGCGGCTGGTCGACTCGCTCGGCGGCGAGTCGCTGCCGCTCGGCGAGGACGGCACCGTGTCGGTGTCCCTCGACGGCTACGGCGCGCGCTGGTTCCGCGTGGTCACGGAGGAGTCGCGCCGGCTGGTCTGAGCGGAGCGCCGGGCTCCGGACGTCGGTCCGCCGGCCGCTCGTCGTGCGCCCGCCGCCCTTCCGACAGTCCAGGAGTCGTCGCAGTCGAGCTCGAGTGCGACAACTCCTGAGTTCTCGCGGGAGCGCACCGGGCGTGTGGCCCGAGAGTCCAGGAGTCGTCGCAGTCGAGCTCGAGTGCGACGACTCTCGGCGTTTCGACGGAGGCGGGGGCAGGGGGACGAGGGGACGAGCGCGCCACGAACGAAACGTTACGCACGGGAGCATGCGCACCCGTTGACGCCGCCATCCTCTCCCGCCTACCGTGAAGCGCAACGTTTCGCCCCTCGCCGCACCAGGAGGACCCCCATGGCCCCCACTCCGCCGAGCCACCGTGTCCTCGCGAGCGGCAGCCGCATCCCCGCGATCGGCGCCGGGACGTTCGGCTCCGACCGCTACGACGCCGAGACCGTCGGCCTCGCGGTCGAGCACTCCCTCCGCGCCGGCTTCCGCCTCCTCGACTGCGCCACCGTCTACGGCAATGAGCCGCGCGTCGGCAGGGCGATCGCCGAGTCCGGAGTCGACCGCGACGAGCTCTTCGTCATGTCGAAGATCTGGAACGACGCGCACGAGCCCGCCGCGGCCGTCGCCTCCGTCGAGCGCTCGCTCGCCGACCTCGGCCTCGACGTGCTCGACGCCGTCTTCGTGCACTGGCCCTTCCCCAACCACCACCCCCCGCACGCCGAGACCGACGCGCGCGATCCGCACGCCCGCCCGTACGTCCACGAGGCGTTCCTCGAGACCTGGCGCGCGCTCGAGAGCCTGGTCGACCGGGGACTCGTCCGGCACCTCGGCACCTCCAACGTCACGATCCCCAAGCTCGAGCGGATCCTCGCCGACGTCCGCATCGCCCCGCAGCTGAACGAGATGGAGCTGCACCCCTGCTTCCAGCAGCCGGAGCTGTTCCGCTTCTGCCTCGACCACCGCGTCCAGCCGATCGGCTACTCCCCGCTGGGCTCGCCGTCGCGGCCCGAGCGCGACCGGGTGGAGGGCGACATCGTCGACATCGAGCACCCCGCGGTGCGGGCGATCGCCGACGAGCGCGGCGTGCATCCGGCCGTCGTGTGCCTCGCCTGGGCGGTGAACCGCGGCCAGATCCCGATCCCGTTCGCGGTGAAGCCGGAGCAGATCGAGGCGAACCTGGCCGCCGCCTCCCTGGTGCTCACGGCCGAGGAGCAGGAGGCGCTGCGCGGCGCCGAGCACAACAACCGGCTGATCAAGGGTCAGGTCTTCCTCTGGCCCGGCAGCACCGGCTGGCTCGACCTGTGGGACGCCGACGGAACGATCCCGGGCTGGAGCGGCTACGGCTCGCCCAGCGCCACCCTGTGACGTGGCCACCTACAAGGACCTGCAGCGGCTGACCGGGCTCTCGCTCTCGACCATCTCGAAGCACTACAACGGGCTCCCCGTGCGCCCCGAGAACCGGGCCGCGATCGAGGCGGCGGCGGCCGAGGTCGGCTTCCGCGTCAACGGCTTCGCGCGCGGCCTGCGCTCGCGGCGCTCCCGCACGGTCGGGGTGCTGCTGCCCGCCCTCGACAACGAGTTCCACCTCTCGATCATCGCGGGCCTCGAGCGGGCGCTGCGCGAGGAGGGCATCGGCGTGCTGGTCGGCGTGAGCCGCCCGGAGCCGGGCGCGGCGGTCGACCTGCTGCTCGAGAAGATGGTCGACGGGATCGTGGCGGTGCCGTCCGCGGGCGACGTCGACGCGCTGCGCCGCGCCTCCGAGCAGGGCACCCCCGTGGTGGCCGTCGACTGGATCGACGACGCACTGGTCACCGATCGCGTCGCGCTCGACAACGCGGGCGCCGGCGCCTCCGCCGCCCGCCACCTCCTCGACCACGGCCACCGCTCGATCGCCGTGCTCGGCGGGGAGGACGGAGTGTCCTCCACCCGGGAGCGGACGGCCGGCTTCCTCGCCGCGCTGGCCGACCGCGGCGTGCACCCCGCAGACGACGCCGTGGTCCGCGGCCCGCTGACGGTCGAGAGCGGGGTCGCCGCCGTCGAGCGGATCCTCGCCCTGAGCCCCCGGCCGACCGCCCTGTTCGCGAGCAACCGCGAGCTGACGGTCGGCGCCCTGATCGCGCTGGGCGACTCCGGACTGCGCGTGCCTGCGGACCTCTCCGTCGTCGGCTTCGACAACGTCGAGCTGGCCCGCGTGGTCCGCCCGCACCTGACCACGATCGCCCAGCCGACGGAGGCGATCGCCGCCGAGGCCGCCGCCCTCGTCCGCCTCCGCCTCGACTCCGGGGCGGAGCAGCCCGGCCCCCAGGAGCGGAGGCTCCCCGGCCGCCTGCTCGCCGGTTCGTCCGTCGCCCACCTCCACGACCTCTAGGAGCTCCTCTTGCTGACCACGACCCTCCTCCACCCCGAGATCCTGCACGCGCTCGCCCGCGCCGGCCATGGCTCCCGCGTCCTCATCGCCGACGGCAACTACCCCGTCGGCACCACGCTCGGCCCGAACTCGGCCCTGGTGCACCTGAACCTCCGGCCCGACATGCTCACCGTCGACGAGATCCTCGACGCACTGCTCTCGGTGATCGTCGTCGAGGAGGCGACGGTCATGACCCCCGCGCCCGGGATCGACGTCCCCGCGCAGGACGCGTTCCGCCGGTCCCTCGACGGCGTCCCCTTCACCTCCCTCGAGCGGCACGCCTTCTACGCCGAGGCGCGCACGCCCGACGTCGCGCTCACCATCGCCTCGGGCGACCGCCGCATCTACGCGAACCTCATCCTCACGATCGGCGTGCGCCCGGCCGACGCGTCCTGAGCGTGCGGGCGGGGCGTCGTCCCGCCCGTCCACCGCGACTCCTCGCGAGTCGCAGGGCTCGCGAGCGAGTACCGCGACGTCCCCGGAGTCGCGCGGGCCCGGCCCCGCTCCCTGAGAGTCCACGAGGCGTTCTCACGGCCGGCATCCCTACTCTGGTCGGCGTGGATCTCGACACCCTCCTCAACATCGGCCTCGTCGTGCTGTTCGTCCTCCTCGGAGGCGTCTTCGCGGGCACCGAGATGGCCATCGTCAGCCTCCGCGAGAGCCAGGTCCGCGCGATCGAGGCCGGCAGCGAGCGCGGCCGGCGCATCGCCGAGCTGGTCCGCAACCCCAACACGTTCCTCTCCGCGGTCCAGATCGGCGTCACCCTCGCCGGCTTCTTCTCCTCGGCGTACGGCGCCTCGACCATCGCGCCCGATCTCGTGCCGCCGCTGCAGTCGCTCGGCCTCTCGGCCTCCGCCGCCTCCACCGTCGCCCTGATCCTGATGACCCTCGTCATCGCGTACCTCTCCCTGGTGCTGGGCGAGCTGGTCCCCAAGCGCCTGGCGATGCAGAAGTCCGTCACGTTCACCAAGGCTCTCGCGCCCCCGCTCAACGCCCTCGCGCGCCTGATGCGCCCCGTGATCTGGCTGCTGTCCGTCTCCACCGACGCCGTCGTCCGCCTCCTCGGTGCCGACCCGCGCGAGAAGGGCGAGAGCGTCTCGGCCGACGAGGTGCGCGACATGATCTCCAGCAACACCGAGATCCACGAGGACAGCCGCCGGCTGCTGACCGACATCTTCCGCGCGGACGACCGCCGCGTCGCCGAGGTGATGCGCCCTCGCCCGGACGTCGACTTCCTCCGCGGCGCGCTCAGCGTGGCCGAGGGCTACGCGGCGGTCCTCGACCAGCCGCACTCGCGCTACCCGGTGGTCGGCGACGACTTCGACGACGTGCTCGGCTTCGTCCACGTGCGCGACCTGATGTCCGCGTTCCCGGAGGCGGGCCGCGCCGGAACCGCGAGCAGCGTCGCCGACATCACCCGCCCGATCCTCGCGGTCCCCGGCACGACGAAGGTGCTCGCGGCGCTGCGCACCATGCGCCAGGACGGCCACCAGATCGCCGTCGTCATCGACGAGTACGGCGGGACCGACGGCATCATCACGCTGGAGGACCTGCTCGAGGAGCTCGTCGGCGAGATCTACGACGAGTACGACGGCGCCCGCCAGGCGGTCGACGCGAAGGCCGCCGAGCAGCTGCACGACGTCGACGGCGGGATGATCCTCGAAGACCTGGCGGAGCAGCTGGGCATCGAGCTGCCCGAGGGCCCGTACGAGACGGTCGGCGGGTTCGTCCTCGACCGGATCGGCCGCGTCGCCGTGGTGGGCGACTCCGTCCTCGTCGGCGACCACCTGCTCCGTGTGGCCGAGACCGACCGCTACCGCATCTCGCGGCTGACCCTCGTGCCGCAGCCGGCGTCGGAGCCGAGCGGGCCGACGACGCCCGTCGTCTGACGGGCGACCGGCCGCCCCTAGGGCAGCGGGCCCTCCACCCAGCGCGTGGCGACGCGGCCCCGGGCTCCGGGCTGCGCGATCCACAGTCCGCCGGCGTGCGGATGACGAGCCCGCTCGTCCGCCGAGAGGTCGCGCGATGCGGAGGTGACGACCGCGAGGTCCAGGTCCTCCCCCGCGAAGGCGATGCTGGAGGAGTGCGGGGCGTCGATCCTGATGCCCTCGCCCTCGACCGGGCTGCCGTCGGCCTCGAAGACCCGCACGCCGCTCCCGCCCCAGACCGCGACCCACACGCGGCCGTCAGCGTCCACGGTCAGTCCGTCGGCGAACACGCCCTCCTCGAGCTCGACGAAGGGCTCGCGCGGGCCGTGCTCGGCGTCCGCGTAGGAGCGGCGGTGGATCACGCCCGACTCGGTGTCGGCCGAGTACAGCACGGAGCCGTCCGGCGAGAAGCCGAGCCCGTTCGAGAGCCGCAGGTCGTCGTCGAGCACGGTGACGGATCCGTCGTGCTCGATGCGCAGCAGGACGTCGTCGCCCGCCGACTCGCCGAGGGTCAGCGAGCCGACGAGGAGGCGCCCCTGCGGGTCGATCGTGCCGTCGTTGAAGCGGTGCCCCTCCGGCAGCAGCTCGGAGCCGCGCGTGAGGGAGCCGTCGACCTCCAGGATCGCGAGCCGTCGGGTCAGCGCGACCAGCGTCCGCCCGTCGCCCAGCGGCAGCGCGGCGCCGACCTGCTCGCCGACGTCGGTGCGCGAGATCGCGCCGACTCCCTCCGCCGTGACGGGTGCGGAGAGGACCGCGCCGGCCTCGATGTCGACCCAGGTGAGGCGGGCGGTGTCCGGATCCCAGACGGGCCCCTCGCTGAGGACGTAGGTGGGGGTGCCCGCGGGCGTCGCGTCGATCATGCCTCCACGCTAGGCCGAGGAGGCGGGCGGCGTCAGGCCCCGCGGGACGGATCCGGGCTCGAGCCCACCGCGCCGCGCTCCGGATCCGGACCGATGAGCACCGCGCCTCGCTCCGCGTCCGGGTGGGCACCGATCCCCCGGATACACCCGCTCGGCGGTCCGTGACAAGGGGTGAATAGCCCGGCGATACGGACCCGCCCGCGGGTCTAGTGTCGTCTCGCCGCGCTCGGGACAGCGTTCCTCCGCAACGACGCCGGGGCGACAGGAAGGCGCTCGCCATGTCGACATCCACCAGTCCGCGCGGCCCGGTCCGGAGCCTCGTGCCCGCCCGCATCGACAGGCTCCCCTGGACCCGCTTCCACTGGTCGATCGTCGTCGGCCTCGGCTTCTCGTGGGTCCTGGACGGACTCGAGATCCAGATCGTCGCGTCCGCCGGCTTCGCGAAGGAGTTCGGGCTCTCGGCCTTCGAGGTCGGCCTGCTCGGGACGATCTACCTGGTCGGCCAGATCGCGGGCGCCCTCATCTTCGGCCGGCTGAGCGACAAGCTCGGGCGGCGGAAGCTGTTCATCCTGACGCTCGTCATCTACCTGGTCGCCAGCGGCCTGGCGGGACTCGCGCCGAACTACGCC
The DNA here is from genome assembly GCF_002931755.1 of Rathayibacter sp. AY2B3. Taxonomy (NCBI): domain Bacteria; kingdom Bacillati; phylum Actinomycetota; class Actinomycetes; order Micrococcales; family Microbacteriaceae; genus Rathayibacter; species Rathayibacter sp. AY2B3. The sequence goes on from NZ_PSUG01000068.1 coordinate 7,522, forward strand.
TTCCTCGCCGTGTTCCGCTTCTTCGCGGGCATGGGGATCGGCGGCGAGTACGCGGCGATCAACTCCGCGATCGACGAGCTCATCCCCTCCAAGTACCGCGGCCGCGTCGACATCGCGATCAACGGCACCTACTGGGGCGGCGCGGCGCTCGGCTCCGCGGCCAACCTGTTCTTCCTGAACGACGCGCTCTTCGCCGAGAACGTCGGCTGGCGCCTCGGCTTCTTCCTCGGCCCGATCCTCGGGCTGGCGATCATCTACCTCCGCCGCCACATCCCCGAGAGCCCGCGCTGGCTGATGACCCACGGCCGCGAGGAGGAGGCGGAGCGCACCGTCGACGAGATCGAGCGCCGGGTGGAGGCCGAGGGCGGAGTGCTCGAGCCCGTCGACGACGCGAAGGCGATCACCGTGAAGGCGACGGAGAGCATCCCGTTCCGCACCATCGCCCGCGTGCTGCTGCGCCAGTACCCGAAGCGGACGCTGGTGGGCGCGACGATGATGATCACCCAGTCGTTCCTCTACAACGCGATCTTCTTCACCTACGCGCTGGTGCTGGAGAACTTCTACGGAGTCGAGCAGAGCGCGATCTCGTACTTCTTCTTCCCGTTCGCGATCGGCAACCTCGTCGGCCCGCTGGTGCTGGGCCACCTGTTCGACGTCTGGGGCCGGCGGAAGATGATTTTCCTCACCTACGGCGTCTCGGGTGCGGTCCTGGCCGTGTCCGCCGTCCTGTTCAGCATGGACGTGCTGACCGCGACGACGCAGACGATCCTCTGGTGCGTGTCGTTCTTCTTCGCCTCCGCGGGGGCCTCGAGCGCCTACCTCACCGTGAGCGAGATCTTCCCGCTCGAGCTGCGCAGCCAGGCGATCTCGTACTTCTTCACCCTCGGCCAGATCGCCGGAGCGGTCGCCCCCGCCCTCTACGGCGCCCTGATCGGCGACGGCAGCGACCGCGGCCCGCTGACGATCGGCTACTTCGTCGGCGCCGCCGTGATGATCCTCGGCGGCGTGATCGCCCTGATCTTCGGCGTCGATGCCGAGCGCCGCAGCCTCGAGAGCATCACCGAGCCGCTGTCGACGGTGAAGTCCTGAGGGCGGATCACCCTCTCCCTCCCGCGAGATGCCACTTATGACGCTCCCTGACGGCGTGTCGCCCTCACAGGTGGCATCTCGCGAGCGGAGCCGGGCGGCATGCCGCGAGATGCCAGTTCAGTACGCGACACGCCGGGCGAGGCGTACCGAAGTGGCATCTCGCGGATGAGCGCGGGGCGGAGGGGCGCGGCGCTCAGTGGCTGGGGCGGTAGCCCGTTCGATCGTCGGGGGTGATCGCGCGGAGGACGCGGGCGGGGACGCCTGCGGCGATCGTGAGCGGAGGGACGTCGCGGGTGACGACGCTGCCCGAGCGGCGGGCGGTGTCCGGATCCCAGACGGCCCCTCGCTCAAGTCCCAGTGACATGCCACCTGTGACGGTGTTCCTCGGCCTGTCCCGGACGCAGATGGCATCTCGCGGTCACCGGGCGCGCAGTCAGGGGTCGGCGCGCCCGAGCGCATCGACTCCTCGGCGACAGCGTCGCGCTGAGAACACGACGAGGAGATGGAGAACCGGCCATACAGAGAACATCGCCGCGAAACCCGGCAGTCGGGCGACGTCGACCGTTCCTGTGGAGAGCGCATCGAGACAGGCGTACGCAATCACCGACACGACCCAGGACGGGAGCGGGGCTGCGTAAGCGTGACTCTCGGTGGCCTCATGAGAGCGGCGACAGGTGGTCAGCGCGGAGGCCGTAGCTGCTACGACCAGATACAGAACGAATCCGACCATGAGCGCGCCCCCGAGGAAAGGAGCGGCAGCGAAGGTCACGGCGACCACCAGCGCTCCGATACCCGCGAAAGCCACAAGGGTCCTCATCGAATCGCCTCTCAGTTTCAACTCCTGACGGTGAGATTGCTCATGTTCTTCTGGAAGATCGACCATTGACCGGCTGCCCCGGTCAGGTAGGCGGGCCTGCCGAAGCCCCCCGGATTGTCGTTGACGATGTAGCCGTGGACACTAAGAGTGAAGGTTCCCTCACCTGGCTTCTTGAAGAAGGCGAAGGTTATTCGAGAGCCGAGGCCATCCACATGACCCTCGGCTGAATCGAACATGAAAGAGTAGGTGGGCTCGTCTGGGAAGGGCCCCACTCGCTCTTGATTGAAAGTACAGTGAAGGTTCATCAGGCCGATACTCAGGGGTGAGTCCCCTCCTGCAGCGGGAAAATCTCTTGGCGCCCCGGGTACGGGGAAATAGCAGTTGAAGCATCCGTGAAGAACCTTCTGCGCCACTCCCGGAGTTGTAGAGCCGATCCCACAGTCCATGGTATGACTCCATGCGGGATCGGCTACGAGAGGGTACCTAACATCTTCCGGACTCTCGATGATTTGACGTAGATAGTCTCCATCTACCTCAAAATGCGTTGAGACATCAGCACCCGATGCGTCTCTCGCCCAGGGCTTCTCCACATAAAGAGTCTTCCCGTTCTCGAGGAAAAGATAAACACTTCCATCGACGTTGTCGAGATGACTCTCGATGTGGAAGGAAACCCGCATCTCATCGAGATGCTCGGAGTTGTACGTTGAGAAGAGAATCTGCGCTCCCGTCGGAGTGGAACGGATAGCAGTCGCAAACTCGTTATTAGGCGTTGAGAACTAAGTGAAGTCGTCTTGCGCGGAGCGCTATTGCTCCGCGCCTGAACTCAAACCCAGATCAACGGAAGAAGTTTGATCGATAGTGGTCACAGAGACAGCCGGACCAGCAAGACCCTCGAATGCAGTAGCGCTCGGGCCGAGACTTATAGTGGTTTCAGGGGATGATGGAAGCAGGAGTTCGCCCGCAAGTGATTGCATGAGTACGATCGGATCGCCGCGCACGTCTGCTGGCTGACCTGCCGCCACAGGGGCCCCGATACCGACGGCGACGAGTAGTGCCACCATTGCCTTGGACTTTCTTAACCGCATAAAGCTCCTATGATTGTTCGGAGATAATGCGACCTATCCTCACATCCCGGGGCCATCGATCGTCGAGATGGCGCCCTATGGAGCCTCATGGCACGCTGCGTTGATCGAGATGCTCTTCGTCTCGGTGACGCCAGCTCGGCCACGCGCCTTCGCTCAGTGGCTGGGGCGGTAGCCCGTCCGATCGTCGGGGGTGATCGCGCGGAGGACGCGGGCGGGGACGCCTGCGGCAATCGTGAGCGGAGGGACGTCGCGGGTGACGACGCTGCCCGAGCCGATCACGGCCCCGGCGCCGATGGTGACGCCCTGGTTGATCGTGACGCCGCCGCCGATCCAGACACCGTCACCGACGACGACCGGCTTCGCGGTGCACGCGCCGGCCGCCCGCTCGGCCGGGTCGAGCGCGTGGTTCGAGGTGTAGATCGAGACCCGCGGCCCGAAGAGGACGTCGTCGCCGATCGTGATGGGGGCGCCGTCGAGGAGGATGCAGTCGAAGTTCGCGTAGAAGCGGTCGCCGATCGTGATGTTGAACCCGAACTCGCAGCGGAACGTCGGCTCGAGATGCGTGTCCGCGCCCACCGAGGCGACGAGCTCGCGGAGCAGAGCCACCCGCTCGACCGGCGGACGCCCGAAGCTCGCGTTGTACGCGTTCGAGGCGAGCACCGCCCGCTCGCGCGCGGCGACGAGCTCGGGGGTCATGTCGTCGTACACGGCGCCGGTCAGGATGTGCGCGCGCTGGTCCTCGAGGGTCATCGTCGTCCGTTCGTCGGTGTCGGCGCCCCGACGGGCGCTCGCGCCCACGGTACGGGACCGCACGGCGTCAGCCCACGTGCACGCCCGGACGGCGGTCGCGGCGGGACTCCGCGCGGCGGAGGACCTCGCGGGTGACGGGGGCGACCTCGCCGGTGCCGGTGATGAGGAAGCGGAACATGTTGGAGATGGGGCCGCCCTCGGTCCACTCGAAGTAGACGTCCGGGATCACGCCGGTGAGGTCGCGGATCTCGAGCAGCACCGTGGCGATGGTGTTCGGGATGTTGCCGCTGGTCACCGTGAGCACGCGGAAGCCGTGGCAGACGCGGCCCTGCACGACCAGGTCCTCCTCGAAGTCGGAGGAGTCGGTGGTGTGCACCTCGAGGAAGAGCACCGGACCGCGCATCGGCAGGTTGCTGTCGCGCTGCTCCTCCGCCAGCTTGTCCCGGTACTCGGCCTCGGAGCCGTCGTCGGGCTCGTTCGCGAGGATGCGGATCACGCCGTAGTCGTCGGCGTCCGTGGTGAGGAAGTCGATCGCCGCGGCGTCGAACACCACGGAGGTGGCGCGCAGCTGGAACGAGCGGTGCACGCGCGAGACGAGCGAGACCGCGAGGATGCCGACGATGAAGACCGCCGCGATCCGCACGCCGTCGGGCCGCTCGACCACGTTGACCACCGTCGTGTAGACGAAGACCAGCGCGATGACCGCGAAGCCGACCGCGCGCTTGCGCTGCTTCTTGCGCTTCGCCGAGAGGAACACGGCGACGGACGCGGAGGTGATCAGCACCAGCACGCCGGTCGCGTAGGCCCCGCCCTGGGCGTCGACGTCGGCGCGGAAGAGGATCGTGATGACGAAGGCGACGACGGTGAAGACCAGCACGAGCGGACGCACGGCGCCGGCCCACTGCGGCGCCATGCCGTAGCGGGGCAGGTAGCGCGGGACGATGTTGAGCAGGCCGGCCAGGGCGGAGGCGCCCGCGAACCAGAGGATGCAGATCGTCGCGATGTCGTAGACCGTGCCGAAGCCCTCGCCGAGGTACTCGTGGGCGAGGTAGGCCAGCGCTCGGCCGTTCGCCTCGCCGCCGGGCTGGAACTGCGCCTGCGGGATGAGCAGCGTGGTGACGAAGCTCGAGGTGATGAGGAACGCCGACATCGTGACGGCGGCGGTGATGAGCAGCCGCTTCGCCCCGCGGATGCGGCCGACCGGGGCGTCCTCGGTGTCGCCCGCGTCGCCGCGGATCTGCGGCATGACTGCGACGCCGGTCTCGAAGCCGGAGAGCCCGAGCGCGAGCTTGGGGAACACGATGAGCGCGATGCCGACCATGATCAGCGGATTCCCGTGCTGGGTCGTGAGCGCCGACCACCAGTCGCCGATGACGACGGGGTTCTCGGCCACGTGCCCGATCGCCACGGCGATCACGATGGCGTTGAGCAGGAGGAACACGGCCACGAGCACGACCGCGATCGAGATGGCCTCCCGGAACCCGCGGAGGAACACGATCCCCAGCAGGGCGATCAGGCCCAGCGTGAGCGGGACCTCCGCCCCGTGGAACCAGGCCGGGGCGAACGGGTTCTCCACCGCGTGTGCCGTCGCGTCCGCCGCGGAGAGGGTGATCGTGATCATGAAGTCGGTGGCCGCGAACCCCAGCAGCACGAGGACGAAGAGCTTGCCGCCCCACCAGGGCAGCAGGCGCTCCAGCATCGCGATCGACCCCTCGCCGCGGAAGCTCTCGCGGGCCACGCGGCGGTAGACGGGGAGCGCGCCGAGGAGGGTCAGGACCACCAGGACGATCGTCGCGAGCGGCGAGACCAGGCCCGCGGCGAGCGCCGCGATCGCGGGCTGGTAGCCGAGGGTGGAGAAGTAGTCGACCCCGGTGAGGCACATGACGCGCCACCACGAGTGCGTCTTCCCGGTGGCCGCGTGGGGCCCGGGGTGGGCTCCGGAGTCGTCGCGGAGGCCCTCGAGGAGCCACGCCTTCACCCCGCCCGCGCGCGCGGAGGAGAGAGGGGAGGGTTCGAGGGCGTCGGGGTCGCCACGGACGACGGAAGAGGTCACTGGATGTTTCTACTCGCCGTGAGGAGCGCGCCCGCCCGGAATGAGCGGATCCTCACGCTTTCCTCACGGGTAATCGGCTGTGGAGGGACGTCGGCGCGCGATCCCGCGTCGTGAGGGCGTCGTGAGCGTCGTGTGAGCGGACCATGCGGATGGGCCCGGTACGCGTCCGCGTTCCGTCAGGACCCCCGCCCACTCGCCGCCGCGGGCCGACTATGGCGCTCGTGCACCTGCTCCTCCGCCTCCTCGACTCCGGGCCCCGCTGGGGCCGCCACACCATCGGCACGAGCCGGTACGGCGTCGTCCGGAGCGAGCTCGTGGTCGTCGCGCCCGGCACCTCCGTCGAGGAACGGAGGCGCCTGCGCCTGCACGCGGCCGGTCCGCAGCTGGTCGTGGTCGCGATGGCCGCCGGCGCGGTCGGGACCCTCGCGCTCGACCGGCTGTCCCTCCTCCTGCTGGCCGCGCTCGCCCTGCCGACCGCGTCGCTCCTGCTCCTCTCGGCCCGCTCGACCCGCCGCCTCCGCCGGGCCTGCGCCCGCCGGCTCGTGATCGCGGACGTCGACTCCCCCGCCGTCGCCGAGCTGGCGGCGATCGCGGCCGTGCTGCGGCGGGCCGACCGGCTGCTCGACACCGGCGCCCTCACTCCGCTCGAGCACGAGGAGGTGTGGGCCTGCGCCCACGACCGGGTCGCGGGCCGCGTGGCTGACCGCCGCTCCCAGCCCCGGGCGGGAGGATCGGGGACGTCCGCCATCGATGGGAGCACCTCATGACCACACCGCGCCGCGCACTGATCCTCGTCGACGTGCAGCAGGAGTACTTCAGCGGTCCGCTCGAGATCCAGTACCCGCCGCACGCGCAGTCGCTGCCGAGGATCGCCGCCGCACTCGACTCCGCCGCCGCCGCGGGCCTCCCGATCGCCGTCGTCCAGCACAGCGCGGGCGAGGGCGCGCCGATCTTCGACCCGTCGGGCCCGTCGTTCGCGCTGCACCCGGAGATCGAGAAGCGCCGCTCGGACTCGTGGAAGAACGTCACGAAGCAGTTCGGCACGGTCTTCGCGGGCACAGACCTGCTCGACTGGCTGCGCGAGCACGACGTCGACACGATCACCCTCGTCGGCTACATGACCAACAACTGCATCCTCGCCTCGGCCGCCGAGGCGGAGACGCACGGGCTCCGCGCCGAGGTCCTGTCGGACGCGACGGGCGCGATCGCGATCACGAACGACGCGGGCTCGATCGACGCGCACTCCCTGCACACCACGCTGATGGCGCTGCTCAACTCGAACTTCGCCGCCGTCGCTCCGACCACCGTCTGGATCTCGGCGCTGAAGGGCGAGTACACGCTCCCCATGAGCACCCTGCCCGAGTCGGCGACGGCGGGCGCCGCACGCTGACCCCCGGGCCGCGCTGACGGGCACGACTCCGGCCTGATCGGCCGCCTCTACTCTCGGGGCATGGCCCTTCTGCACCGCGCGACGATCACCCCCGGGAAGCTCGAGATCGTGGAGACCTGGGCGCCGACGCAGCCCTGGTGCGAGGGCGGCGGCTTCACGCAGCTCGGCGCCTACCGGTTCGACGACCCCGATGGCGAGGTGGGAGTGGAGACGCTCATCGTCCAGTCGAGCGGGCAGCCGCCGCTGCAGGTGCCGCTGACCTACCGCGGGTCGCCTCTCGTCGGCGGTGACGCGCATCTCCTGGCGACCGTCGAGCACACCGTCCTCGGCCGTCGCTGGGTCTACGACGGGGCCGGCGACCCGGTGGCGGTCGCCGCCTTCGCCGCGGCGATCCGCACCGGCGCCCGGGAGGTCGAGCAGTACTTCGAGGAGGACGGGAAGCGCGTCATGCGTCCGTCGACCGCCACGGTGCAGGGCAGCGGATCAGGCGCCGGAGCGTCCGGTCCGCCGTCGACGGTGCTCGTCCGCAGCGACGCACGGACCACCACGACCTCGGCCGACGGCCTGACTCTCGTTCTCGCACGGGTGCTCGCGCCGCCGTTCCTGGAGGGCGTGGACCGGCTGACCGGCACCTGGAGCGAGGCGCTCCCCGTCACCCTCGCCGTCCTGGCCTGAGGCGGCTCCGGCGGTCCGCCGCCATCCGTCGCCCGGGTCGTGGTCGACGGATGGCGGCGCCTCGGGAGGAACTGCTCACCGGCCCCTCGCGGCGCGGTGCCGCGGCGATCCGAAGGGGACTAGTCGTTCAGGTGCGCGATGGCGTAGTCGGCCTCGTCGCTCGTGAACTGCTCCCCGTACTCGCTGGTCAGCTGGTCGCGGATGGCCTCCGGCGCCATCGCCATCTGAGCCTGGTAGTCCTTCGCCTTCGCCAGCGCGTTGGCGTTCCAGTCGGCGGAGACGGTGTCCACCGCGTACTGCGCGGCCTCCGGCGAGAACTGCTCCCCGTACTCGGAGGTGAGCTGGCCGTACAGGCCCGCCTTGCTCATGTGGAGCATCTCGGAGTAGCTCTGCGCCTTGATGAGTGCCGAGGCGAACTCGGGCGAGACCTGCGCAGCCGCTGCCGTCTCGACAGGGGCGGGGGCGGGCGCGGCCGTCTCGACCGGGACTGCTGTCTCGACGGGTGCGGGCTCCGCGGTCTCGACGACCGCCGCCTCCTCCGTGGCCGGCGCGACGGGAGCGGTCGTGGGCTGGGACGACTCGACGATCACGGCCGCCGGGCGGTCGCTCGAGGCCGAGTTCACGGCGGCTCCGAAGCCGATGGTCGTCAGCAGCGAGGCGAGGACGGCGAGACCGCCGAGGACGACGCCGGTGATCGACATCGCCTTGGACTGGCCGCGGCGCAGGGCGAGGACGCCCAGGACGACGGCGGCGATCCCGACGAGTGCTCCGAAGACCGGCACGAGGCCGACGAGGAACGCGACGATGCCGACGACGAGCTGGAGGCCGTGCTCGAGTCGCTGCGCTGAGGCGCGCCTCCCGCCCGCCGCGAGATGCCACTTCGG
>NZ_PSUG01000069.1:0-15181 GCF_002931755.1 Rathayibacter sp. AY2B3
GCGACACGCTCCACCTGCCCGGCCGTCTTCGGAAGCCGACCGCGCCGCGGCGGGCGGGGACCGCCGCGGGAACGAGCACAGCCGGACGCGACACGCTCCGCCTGCCCGGCCGTCTGCGAGAGCCGACCGCGCCGCGGCGGGCGGGGACCGCCGCGCAAACGACCGCCGCCGCGAGGCGAACCGTCGAAACGCGTTGCAGCGTTTCGGCGTAGCCGGACGCGACACGCTCCGCCTGCCCGGCCGTCTGCGAGAGCCGACCGCGCCGCGGCGGGCGGGGACCGCCGCGCAAACGACCGCAGCCGCGAGGCGAACCGTCGAAACGCGTTGCAGCGTTTCGGCGTAGCCGGACGCGACACGCTCCACCTGCCCGGCCGTCTGCGAGAGCCGACCGCGCAGCGGCGGGCGGGGACCGCCGCGCAAACGAACGCAGCCGCGAGGCGAACCGTCGAAACGCGTTCCAGCGTTTCGGCGTAGCCGGACGCGACACGCTCCACCTGCCCGGCCGTCTTCGGAAGCCGACCGCGCCGCGGCGGGCGGGGACCGCCGCGCAAACGAACACAGCACACAGCTGGCGTCCCGGTTGCTCGGAGGAGGAGCAGGGGTGGGCGCCGTAGCGTTCCGGGAGCGCGGCACGCCGGTCGCGCGGACGGGGAGTCCCATGTCGTTGTTCCTGAACCGCACTCGTGAGGTCCGATGGACCGAGGACGAGAGACGGGCACTGGCCGAGGCGGTGGCGGAGGACCGGGCCGACGCCTGGCGTGGAGTGGGTGCGCTCGATCGCACCGTCGTCGTCTCGACCGAGGATCCCGGTGTCCGCGGCGGCGCGCGCTGGCCCACCGATCACCGTGCGTTCCTGCGCGTCGACCGCGGCGCCTCCGTGGTGCTCGCGACCGACGGGCTGAGCGATCCCTTCGACCGGCTCGCGCACCCCGGCACGGGTCTCGGCCTCGAGCTGTGCCTCGAGACGTCCGCCGTCCGCGGCGTCCCCACCGCTGAGCTCTGGAACCACTGGCACTTCCGCCTGCTGTACGAGGCCGCCCGACGGGCCGCCCTCCAGGGAGTGTGCTGCCGCAGCTCCCTCGACACGGCGCGGCTCGCGAACGTCTCGGCGCCGCCGGCCTGGACCGACGAGCAGGGCACCGTCGGCGTCCTCCTGGGCCTGCGCAGCCCCGGCCTGCCGGAGCGGCTCGACCTGGCGACCGGTCACGCCGACCTGGTCACCCTCACGCCGCTGCGGCCGCAGGAGCACGCCCGGGCGTCGGTCGACGCGGGCGCCCGTGCCGAGATCGCCGAGCGCCTCCGAGCCCTGCCGCACGAGGAGCTCGTGCACACGGCCCGGCCGCTCGTGGTCTGAGGAGCATCGCGGCTCAGGAGCCCTCGGCGGGCTCCGGCACCACGGTCATCTCGCCGGTGTTGTTCGCGCTCGCGATGAACTGCTCGATCCACAGGCGGTTCAGTGATGGGCGCTTGCTGCCGTGGAACCGGAAATGCAGCGGTGTCGTCGGATGCACCCAGACGGAGCTGCGGCCGTAGCCGGACGACTCCGGCTCGCTCCAGGACAGGCTGAACGACTCGTTCCGCCTCATCTTGGTGAACATCGCGACCTTGAGGTGCGCGAGGAGCCGGTCCTCGAAGTCGATCTCGAGTGATTGCGGTCCGTAGATCAGTCGTCCCATTGTCTCCGCCGTGAAGTCGTGCCGACGCGCCGGAGTCCCGGACGGCGTCGCGGGCTCCGTGAGCTCGGGAGCCGCCACGGAGAGGATACCGATCCTGCGGCCCGGAGGGGTGACCCGCCTCTCGCCTCCGCCGGCCGACGGCGGGAACTCCCGGGAAACGACGGACGCCCCGCCGACCGGATCCGGGGATCCTGGTCGACGGGGCGTCGGAAGTCGGAGATTACTCGCCGACGCCGCGGATGTTCGCGGCCTGCGGGCCCTTGCGGCCCTGCTCGACGTCGTACTCGACGTGCTGGTTCTCGACGAGCTCGCGGTAGCCCTGCTTCGCGATGGCGGAGAAGTGCGCGAACACGTCGGCGCCTCCGTCGTCGGGAGCGATGAAGCCGAAGCCCTTTTCGGAGTTGAACCACTTAACGGTGCCAGTAGGCATTTCTTTTCCTTATGTGTTAATGACGCCGACCGGGGCCGGCGTCGTCAGAGTCCGCACGAGTGTGCGGTACCCGCTCGACTCGGCCTCCGCGGGTGAAACACGCGTCTGCCGGAGTCGTCCGGGTCGTCTAGGGGCTGAACTCGCGCCTCCGGGGGAGGGCGGCTCTGCGGGGGAGAACGTCCCGCGCACCGGGTGAGCCGGTGGAGCGGGGGTCGAACGAGGAACGGCGCGGCTTCCGCGGCGTCCTGTGAAGGGCGGTACCCGCGTGCGAGGCGGGCGTTCGAACCGGACGACCGAGGACGATGCTCTCGGTCGGTGCGGTCTCTATCAGGGGCTGAGTCTCTTCGTCGTCGTGCGACTTCTCAGCCGTGGAATTCGGGCGATCGCCCAGGAGATGACTCGACTCTACGGGATCACGGCACCCGAGCGCGACCGCCCGCGTCACACTGAGCGCCGATCCTCCTGCGCAGGACGGCCGGAAGGCCCGCTGGAGCGGGTCGCGGTGTGCCACGATACGACTCGGAACGCGCCGATCCCCACCGCCGACCGCACTGCACCTCCCCGTCACCGCCCCCGCCCCTCCTTCCGAGGTCACCGTGCCCCTGCCTCCCCGGCCCGCCGACGCCGCGGTGCTGCTGCGCGAGCAGCGGGAGGTCGGCGTGCTCTGCGCTCGGCGGGCGGGCGGGGTGCTCACCGCCGCCACCGCCCTGCACCTGCTCGCCCTGACTCCGGCCCAGCTGCTGACGGTGGTGCCGAGCGCCGCGCTGCTCGTCCTCTCGGCGCTCGTGCAGCTCGCGCCCAGCCGGTCCGTCGAGACGGGGGCGAGGGCGGTCGCCATCGGGCTCGCGCTGGACGTCGCGGCGCTCATCGCGTTCCTCTCGCCGGACGTCGACGGCTCCCTCCGAGCCGTCCTGAGCGCAATCACGATGCTCTCCTCGATGGCGCTGCCGTGCGCGATGCTCGCCGTCGGCGCCTGGCGGGGCCTGCCCTGGGCCGCGGTTCTGGCGCTGCTCCCGGTCCTGGTCCTCGGGGCGGCGGCGACGGGGGCGTCCGGGCGCGCGCCGTTCGTCCTCCTCTCGATCGTCGTCTGCTGGACCCTGCTGCTGACGGCCGCCCGCTGGCTCGCGGGCAGCGTCGCGCGCGCCCACGTCGGCACGGCCCGTCTCCGGAGGGCCCACGACGCCGAGCGCCGCTCCAGCGAGACCGAGTCGCGGCGCCGGGCCGACGCACGGCTCATGCACGACACCATCCTGGCGACACTGACGCTCGTGGCCCACCGGGGCGAGGGGGTGCCGGCTCCGGTGCTGCGCGACCGGGCGGCCGCCGATCTGGCGCTCCTGCGCGGCGTGGAGACGGCGGAGGAGCCGGACCCGGAAGGAGATGCACGGGTGCCGGAGCCGCTCCTCGCGGTCGGTCGGCGCTCGGCGACGGTGGGCGTGGAGGTGCGCTGGCACGGCGGTGCCCAGCCGCGGATCCGCGCGGAGGTGCTCGACGCCGTGGCGCGCGCGACCGGGGAGTGCCTCGAGAACGTGCGCCGTCACTCCGGGGCCGCGGTGGCGCATGTGAGCGTCGCGGAGGAGGCGGGCTCGCTCCGGGTCGTCGTCACGGACGAGGGGCGCGGCTTCGATCCGGCCGCGGTGCCGCCGGGGCGCCTGGGCCTCGCGGAGTCCGTCGTCGGCCGCGTCGAGGCGGTGGGCGGCACGGTCCGGGTCTTCTCGGCGCCGGGATCCGGCGCGACCGTGCTGCTGAGCGTGCCTTTGCCGAGCGTGCCGCTGTGAGCGGGAGGCGGCAGGAGGAGGGGCCGGAGGACGGGACGCTCCTCGAGCTGGTCCGCGCGGCGGACCGGAGCCCCGGAGCGCTGTGGAGCATCCGCGAGCGCCTGACGCGGCCGAATCGCCTGAGCGGGAGCTACCTCGGGCTGGGCTTCCTCACCATGGCGGTGATGCTCGACATCCGCGGACTGATCTCGTACCTCTGGTCCCTCGACGCCCGGTCCGCGACCTGGGTGAGCGGTCTCTCCTGGCTGCTCGTGATCGCCGCCAGCGCGGCGGGGGCAGCGATCGCCCTGCGCCGCCACGGCGAGCTGCCGCGCTGGGCCTTCGCGGGCGTCCTCGGCGTCGACGTGGTCGCGCTGCTGCTCGAGTTCGCCGACCACGCGCTGCCGACTCCGGCTCCGATGTACTACCCGTCGGTCTGCGTGGGAGTGGGCGCGGGCGTGATCGCGCTGATCACCTTCCAGCCGCTCTCGCGCTCGTTCCTCGCCCTCGTGGTCCTGGTCGCGCTCGCGGCGCTCGGACTCGTCGGCCAGGCGCTGCTCGGCGACGGAGGCGCCGCCCTCGCGGTGGGCAACGTCCTCCTCGCCACCGCACCGGCGGCCGTGTGCGTCGTCGTGCTGACCGCGCTCGACCAGTACGTGCGGCGCACGCTCGACCGGAGCCTGGCCGACAGCACCGTCCACGCCGCGGACGACGAGTTCTCGCAGGTGGACGCCCGCATCGAGGAGCTCCTCGAGCGGGTCCGGACGCCGGTGCCGCTGGACGAGGAGCTGGGCGAGCGGGCGCGCGTGCTGGGAGACGAGCTCCGGGAGGCGCTCGCCCGCAGCCACGACCGCACCTGGCTGCGCATCGCCGTGGAGGAGTCGGCGCTGCTGTCCTCCGCGGTCGCGGTGGACGATCCCGCCGGAGCCGCCGCGCTGCTGCCTCCGCTCGACCGCTCGCGCCTGCTCTCGGTGCTCTGGCTGCTCACCGTCCCGGCGGCCCGGCCCTCGCTGGCCGTCCGCCTGGAGGCGGGCGCCGGCGGCGAAGTGGAGCTCACCCTCGTCGCCGCGGGCATCCGCGCCCGCGACCTGGACCGCTCGGTCTGGGGCATCCTCAGCGAGCTCGGCGAGCACCGCACGACGACCGACCACGGCGCGACGAGAATCCTCGTCGCTCACCGGCCCCGGAGGAGGACGACGACATGAACGACCAGCCCGCGATCACGCTGGCCATCCTCGACGACCACCCGATCCTGCTGGCGGCGCTGGCCGAGTGGATCCGCCGCTCGGGCCCGGACATCCGCGTGGCGGCGACGGCCGGCACCTGGACGGACCTGCTCGCGCACCCGGCCTTCCCGACCGACGTGGTGCTACTGGACATCGACCTCGGCGACGAGCTCGACCTGGCGATGAAGATCCGGATCATCGCGGCCGCCGGCGCCGCCACGATCATCATCAGCACCCACTCCGAGCCGGGCACGATCAGCCGGGCGCTCGAGGCCGGAGCGCACGGCTACGTGGTCAAGAGCGAGCGGACGGAGACGATCCTCGCGGCGATCCGCGCGGCGGCGAGCGACGAGCGCTTCCTGACGGCGCAGACCCGGGAGCTGCTGGGGGCCGACCGCCCGGGCACCCTGACGCACCGGGAGCGGGAGATCGTCCGCCTCTTCGTCGACGGGATGCCGCTGAAGCAGGTCGCCACGCTCCTCGGCATCACCCAGGACGCCGCGCGGAGCTCGCTGCGCAGCGCCCGGGGCAAGTACCGGGCGGAGGGGCTCGCCGTCGGCACGAAGATCTCGCTCCGCCGCCAGGCGCTGCGCGACGGGATCGTCGAGCGCTAGACGCGCGCTCGACGAGCCCGAGGGCCTAGACCGTCTCGGGGCGCTTCTGCCGCGCGGGCTCGGCGGGGTCGGAGGGGCCGTTCCAGATCGAGACGATGCCCCAGACGACCGCCGCGATCGGCACGGCCAGCACGGCGCCGACGATGCCGGCGAGGACGGTGCCCACGGTCAGCGCGATCAGCACGATCAGCGGGTGCAGCTTCAGCGAGCGCGCCATCACGACCGGCTGGAGGAAGTTGCCCTCGAGCTGGTTGACCCCGATGACGACCAGGATCACGATCAGCGCGGCGACCGGGCCGTTGGCGACCAGCGCGACGAGAGCGGCGAGGATGCCGGCGGCCGTCGCTCCGACGATCGGGATGAAGGCGGTGAGGAAGACGATGACGGCCAGCGGGATCGCCAGGGGCACCTGGATGATCGCCAGCGCGACGCCGATGCCGATCGCGTCGACCGCCGCGACGGTCGCCGTTCCGCGGACGTAGCCGCCCAGCACGTCCACCGTCTTGTGCCCGACGCGCTTGGCGCGCTCGTAGCCCGAGCCGGTGAAGGGGCGCAGGAGGAACTCCCAGATCTTCGGGCCGTCCTTCATGAAGAAGAAGAGCACCACGATCATCAGGACGAGGCCGGTGATGAAGTTCGCCGCCGCGGAGACGCCCGCGAGCGCTCCGTTGCCGAACGAGCTGGAGGTGAGGAAGTCGACGACCGACTGGCGGGCGGACTCGATCTGCTCGTCGGTGATCTGGAACGGCAGGTGCTGCACGTAGTCCTGCAGCGAGGTGATGCCGTCGGAGGCGCTGCTGACCAGCTCGTCCCACTGGTTGCGGACCGCGACCGTGATCAGCCAGCCGACCGCGCCGAGGATCGCGAGCAGCCCGATCAGCGCCAGCCAGGTCGCGAGGATCGACGGCACGCCCTTGCGCCGCATCCACGACAGGACCGGGTGGATCGCCGCGGCGAGGATGAGCGCGATCATCACGGGGATGAGCACCAGCGTGAGCTGCGTCATCGCGAAGACGAGCACCGAGGCCAGCAGGAGGACGATGACCACCTGGAGGCAGCGGGTCGCGAACCGGCCGAGGCCGTCGCTCCAGACCCGCCGCTGCGGATCGGGTGCGCTCGGCTGCGGCGCGGCGGCGCGGGTCGAGGAGTCGTTGCGGTCGAAGAAGCCCATGGAGGGACGGTATCGGCTCGGCCCGACCTGCCGTCCCTCCTTGACACCCCGGCCGCGCCGCGGCGATCCGGGGGTCAGAGACCGGCGGGCTTCTCCGGCGTGCGCAGCCAGGTGTCGAAGAACTCCGTCAGATCGGAGCCGGAGACGTTCTCGGCCAGGGCCTGGAAGTCGGCGGTCGTCGCGTTCGAGTAGCGGTTCTCGGAGGCCCAGCGCTTCAGCAGCACGCCGAACGCGTCCGCGCCGATCCGGTCGCGGAGGGCGACGAGCGTCAGGCCGCCGCGATCGTAGACGGGCGCGTCGAAGAGTCCCGCGGCTCCGGGGTCGGCGACGGCGGTCGACCAGAACGGGTCGTCGGCGGGAGCGGCGGCGACCCGGGCGGCGGACTCGGTGACGCTCGCACCGCCGCTGTGCTCCTCCCAGAGCCACTCGGCGTAGGTCGCGAAGCCCTCGTTCAGCCAGATGTCGGACCAGGTCTCCGGAGTGACGCTGTCGCCGTACCACTGGTGCGCGGTCTCGTGCGCGACGGTCGACTCGTCCGCGCCGCCGGAGTAGAACGAGCGTCCCTGGGTCTCGAGGGCGTAGCCGATCCGCTCGTCGTCGACCACGGCTCCGGCCGAGCGGAACGGGTACGGGCCGAAGACCGAGGAGAAGTAGTCGATGATCGCGCCCTGCTTCGCGAGCGCCGCCTCGGTGCGGGCGCGGGTGTCGCCGGTGATGTCCCGGTCGATCGCGTCGATCGTCGTCACGCCGCCCTGGGTGGAGCGGACCAGGTCGTAGTCGCCGATGTTCACCATGGCGAGATAGCTCGCCATCGGGCTGGTCTCGACCCAGCGCGAGGTCGTCCAGCCCTTCGACGTGGTGGGGGAGCCGATCGGCAGGCCGTTCGCGACCACCGTCCGGCCCTCCGGGACCGTGATGCTGAAGGTGTAGCGCGCCTTGTCGGCGGGAGAGTCGTTGACGGGGTACCAGGTCGAGGCGCCGTCCGGCTCGCTGGCGACCAGGGCGCCGTCGTCCGTCGACCACCAGCCGAAGGGGGCACCGGTGCCGTCGACGGGATTCCCGGTGGTCCCGGCGTAGTCGATGCTCACCAGCGCGGGAAGGCCCTTCCGGAGGGTCCGGGCGGGCGTGACGGTCAGCTCGTCCCCCGACTGCGAGAACCGGGCGCCCCCGGCGTTGACGGTGACCTTCGAGACGGTGAGGCCGGTCAGGTCGAAGGAGAGGGAGCGCAGGTCCTTCTGGGGCGCGAGCGTCACCACGGCCCGGCCGCCGAGGGCCCGGGTCGCCGGGTCGTACGTCAGGACGAGGCTGTAGGTGAGGGCGTCGAAGCCGCTGCTGCCGAGGCCGGGGAAGTACGGATCGCCGGCGCTGGTGCCCCCGTCGACGGCGCCCGCGCGGGCGGCGGGGGAGGCGATGGCGGCGGGTGCGAGGAGGAGGGAGGAGGCCACGAGCGCGCAGAGCGCGGCTGACGCACGGAATGTCATGTCCGCACGGTAGCGGGCGGGCGTTTCGTGCGCGTGTCGGCGCCGTGCCGGGGAGAAGCACCGTCGGCCGAGGGACGGCCGATCCCGTGCGCCTCGTCGCGGACGAGCTGCGGAATCCGTCGTGGTGACGGACCATCGCACGGTGGAATTACCCGTTCGAGCGGTCGGAGCCGCCCGGATCGTTGCGGCGGCGACGGATTCCGCACTACAGTCGCCGTGTTCATGCAGGTGCATGGGGTGCGGTACCCGAAGCCGCACTGCACCGCCCTGCTCGGAGCAGACGCCTCCGCCGGGAGGGATGACGATCCTCTCTCCCGGCGGGAGGCGGACCGGGCGGAGCGGCCCGGTCCTCCGTCGGCGCTAGGCCGGGACGCGCACCGTCAGCCCGCCGGGCTCGATCCAGGTGCGGAACGCCGAGGTCGAGCCGAACGGATCGCCGTCGAGCTCGATCTCCTGCGCGTGCTCGAGGCGGACCGTGAGGTCGCGGCCCTTCACGTACCGCAGGGCCGACACCTCCTTCGTCAGGCCCATCAGCTTCTTGCCGACGACGCCGCTGCGGCGGAGCACGCCGTTCTCCCACACCACCTTGAAGATGATCTGCACCCAGCCGAAGAAGCCCTCGGGGCGCAGCAGCACGATGTCGAACTCGCCGTCGTCGACGGCCGCGTCCGGCAGAAGGAGGATGTTCGCGGGCAGGGCGCCGCAGTTGCCCACGATGATCGTGTGCGCGCGCACCTTGCGGGTCTTCGAGTCGTCGAGGCGGTAGCGGAACTCGAGCTGGTTCTTGTCGAGGAGCGCCTTCCGGAGCGCGTCCACGTACGCGAGCCAGCCGGCGCGCTTCTTGAGGTCGTCGTCGGTGTTGGCGAGCATCTTCGCGTCGATCCCGAGGCCCGCCATCACGACGTAGGCGTGGCGGTCGCGGCCCGTCGACGTCTCGATGTCGATCATCCCGACGTCGATCGCGCGGTCCCGACCGGAGAACGCGACGGTGAGGGCGTTGTCGATGTCGTCGAGCGTGAGGTTCAGGTTGCGGGCGAGCAGGTTGCCCGTGCCGGAGGGCAGCAGCGCGAGCGACGCGTCGGAGCCGCGGAGGGCCTCCGCCACGACGCGGACCGTCCCGTCGCCGCCGGCCGCGATCACGACGTCGGCGCCCGCGGCGAGGGCCTCCTTCGTCTGGCCGGCTCCGGGGTCCTCGACGGAGGTCTCGTACCAGAGCGTCTCCTCCCAGCCGGCGGCCTCCTCGGCGCGCTTCACGGCCGCCTTCACGGACTCCAGGTCGACCTTGACCGGGTTGTAGACGACGGCGGCACGGCGGCGCTCAGGCATCGTCGCGGTTCTCGTCGAGCTCGTCGCCGTTCTCGTCGACCCGGCCCGGACGCACGGCGGCGTCCTCGCGGATGTCGATGCGGGTGTCGCCGGCCTCGGTGGTCGAGACCTCGATGCGCGGGGCCGCGTCGGCCTCCGTCGCCTTCGGGGCGCTGGTCAACTGGTCGTGGCGGTCGTCCGCGCTCTGGTCGGTCATGCCTGGACGGTAGCAGCGGGCGATCCGCGCCCGCGCGGGCTTGCGTCAGCGGCTGCGTGCCGCCTGGAGCCCCCAGAGCACGAGCGGGATCTGGAGCGGGAGGCGCAGCAGCGTGATCGCCCGGGTCCGCGGCCGACGGGCGTCCCGCGCCATCTGCACGTTGCCGGGGAACACAGCGGCCATCAGGGCGGCGGAGGCGAGACCGCCGGCCGCGCGGGTCCGCGGATGCAGCGTCGCGGCCGCACAGGCCAGCTCCGCCGCTCCCGAGACGAGGACCCAGGCGCGCGCCGAGCCCGGCATCCCGCGCGGGACCACCGCGTCGAAGGTCCGCGGATGCACCAGGTGGACGACTCCCGAGACCGCCATCGCCGACACGAGCACGAGGGGGCCCGCGCCCAGGCGGCTCATCGGCCCTCCGCCCCGCGCTCGAGCGGAGCGACGTGGTCGAGGATCCGGCGCCACTCGCGCACCAGCGCCAGCCGGCCGGCTCCGTCGACCGTCACGGTGCGGGCCTGGGCGAGGCGGCCGCGGTACCAGCGGCCGTCCTCGGCGCTCGCCACCGGATCCGCATCGCCGTGGACCAGGAGCGTCTCGGCCGTCACCCGGTCGAGGTCGTCGGCCCAGGAGCCGTCGCGGAGGGCCGCGAGGTCGGTCGCGGCGCCGCTCGGTCCCTGCCGCCAGCCCTCGGCGAGCATCCGCTCCAGCCGGTTGCGCAGTCCGCCGTGGGTGGCGAGCACCGGGTCGTCGGAGTCGATCCCGAGCGCGTCCAGGCCCGGCTGCGTCTGCGGGAGGGCGGCGGCGATCGTGTCGGCGTCCTCCCCGCGCAGAGTCTCGCGCCGCTCCCACGCGCCGGTGGGGTGCACGATCACGCCGGCCTGCGGGGGCGCGGGGGTGCCGACCAGCGCGAGGCGGTCGACGAGGTCGGGGTGCCGGGCCGCGAGCGAGAGCGCGAACGCGCCGCCGGAGCCCCAGCCGACCACGCCGACGCTGCCGAAGCGGGCGCCCTCGACCATGCGGGCCGTGCGCTCCGAGCGGCGCAGGTACTCGGCGAGGTCGTCCGCGCGGTCCTCGACGCGGCCGTGAGCGGCGTCGACCGGGTCCGAGGCGCCGTAGCCGGGGCGGTCGAGGATCAGCAGGTGCAGGCCCCATGGGCCGGTGACGGTCGGGTCGGGGTCGAATCCGCCCGCTCCGGGGGTGGGGTGGCAGAACACCACCAGCCGGTCGGCGACGGGATCGCCCGCCGCCGAGACGCCCATCCCGCGGCCGGACCGCAGCTCGAAACGGTGGTTCGCCATGTCGCCTCCCGGGTGCGCCGAGGGTCGGCGCGTCGCCCCCAGTCAAGCGGACACGGCGGCCCGCGCGCTGGGCCTTGTGCCGGAGCGGGAGCAGTCGGACGCGGACCGGGCGGGTGGACGGGACGGTCCCTCCAGGAAGCAGCGGCGCGGGCCGGAGCCGCCGTCGCCGGCGCACCGTCCGTTCGCCCGATGTCCACGTGACGCCGCGGGGGAGGGGAGCGAGGATGGCGGTATGTCCCGTCGTCTCCTCCTCCCCATCGCCGGCGTCCTCGCCGCGGCCCTCGCCGCCGGCGGGCTGACGCTCCTCGTCTGGACGATCGACGAGACGCACTTCGCGCGGCCCGACCCCGGCTTCGACCGTCTGACGAGCGAGGTCGCCGCAGTGCCCGGAGTCTCCCTCGACGGCGCCGAGCGCTGGGTCGAGGCGCCCGCGTTCGGCCCGCCGACCTCGTGGGTCGGGGTCGCGGTCGAGGAGCCGGCTCTCGCCGACGCCCTCGCGACCGCCTGCGCGACCGAGTACGCGGATCCGGTGCTGTGGTCGTTCCGGGCGACGTCGGCAGGCGGGAACGCCCTCTCCTTCGCGGGCGCGGAGGAGCCGACCGCCGCGTGCCCCGCTCCCGCTGTCGACGCGACGGCCCTGCTCGAGCGGATCGACGGATTCGGCCGCGGTCTGGAGCTGCACGCGTCGCTCCGTGAGGGGGCCTTCGCCCTCGACGCCTTCGAGGACGTCTCCGGCGGGCTGCCCGCGCTGCTCCCGATCGTCCGGGCGGCGGAGGACCTGCGGGACGCTGCGGGCGCGGACCGGGGCGCCCCCGTCGAGATCTCCGGCCCGTGGACCGCGATCACCGTCGGTCCCGGCGAGCAGGAGCGGACCGCTGCGCTGCTCACGACCCTCGTCGAGGAGCACGGCGTCACCGCTTACTGGGCGACCGAGGACGGCCTGCGGATCGTCGCGCCCGACGGCGGGCATACCGCGATCGAGGCCGCCGTGCGCGCCTCCGGGCTGCCGGTGGCCGACCTCCCCCTGCGCTTCGAGGCCGACGAGTCCTGACGTCCGGCGCCACCTCGTCGATGAGCAGGACGATCCCCTCGCCCTGCTCGGCCGCCGCTTCACCCACGGCGACGAGGACGTCCGTCAGGTCCAGCCTGAGATCCCGATGATCGGCCAGTCCTTCTGCCGGCGGTACGTCCCATCCGATGGACCACACGCCGTCCGCTCCGACAGACGTACCAGTTTAGGAGTTTTAGGGCACTTTATTCAGATCGAATAAAGCGCAGTAAAGCCATCAAACCGCGCCGGTCATGCGCGCCAGGCGGCCAGCTCCTCCGGGGTCGCCAGGACGCGGTGGGTCGGCGAGAGCTCGTGGACGCTCCCGGCCGAGTAGTCGATCCCGAGCGCGACCGGGTCGTACGGCTCGGAGGGGGCGCGGCGGCGCATCGCGCGCGGGTCCGCCGAGAGCACGGCGCGCAGCAGCGAGCGGGTGTACGGGTGCACGGGTCCGGAGAAGATCTCGGCGGTCGTGCCCGTCTCGACCAGGTGGCCCTTGTGCATGACGCCGATGCGGTCCGAGATGTACTTCACCATCGCGAGGTCGTGGGCGATGAAGAGGTACGCGGTGCCGAGCTCCTCCTGGAGTGCGCGCATCAGGTTCACGACCTGCGCCTGGATCGAGACGTCGAGCGCCGAGACGCACTCGTCCGCGATCACGAGGTCGGGCTGCATCACGAGTGCGCGGGCGATGCCGATGCGCTGCCGCTGGCCGCCCGAGAACTGGTGCGGGTAGCGGTCGGCGTGGGAGCGGTCGAGGCCGACCTTCTCGAGGATCGCGTAGACCTTCTCGTCGCGCTCGGCGGCGGAGGAGTACCGGCGCTGGGTCGTGAGTCCCTGCGCGACGATGTCGAAGACGGTCTTGCGCGGGTTGAGGCTCGACATCGGGTTCTGGAAGATCATCTGGATGCTGGAGCGCAGGTGGTCGCGCTGGGCGGCGTCGAGCCGGCCGCTGATCGTGCGGCCCGCGAGCACCACCTGGCCGTCGGTCGGGTCGATCAGCCGGATGATCGATCGGCCGATCGTGGACTTGCCGCTGCCCGACTCCCCGACCAGCCCGAAGGTCTCGCCGCGCCGGATCTCGAAGTCGACGCCGCCGATCGCGGTCACGTGGTGGCGCCGCCCCAGCCGGAACACCTGGGTGAGGCCGCGCACCGAGAGCAGGGCGGGCGCGGAGTCGGGCGTCGGAGCGAGTGCGGTCACGGGGTCGGTCCTTCACTGGGGGCGAGCATGGCGTCGATCTTGGCGCGCAGTGGCGCCGGCATCTCGACCGGGGGAGCGGAGGGGTGGCAGAGCCACGAGGCGACCCGGTGCCCGCCGCCGACGTCGAACAGCGGCGGCTCCTCGACGAAGTCGATCTCGAGCGCGAACGGGTTCCTCGGAGCGAAGGGGTCGCCCGGCGCGCGGTTCACCAGGCTCGCCGGGCTGCCGGGGATGGCGAACAGCTCGGGGGAGTCGGTGGTCAGGTCCGGCATCGCCGAGAGCAGGCCCCAGGTGTAGGGGTGCCGCGGGTCGTAGAAGACCTCCTCGGCGGTGCCCTGCTCGATGATCCGCCCGGCGTACATCACGCTGACGTGGTCGGCGACGGTCGCGACGACGCCGAGGTCGTGGGTGATGAAGATCACCGAGAGGCCGCGGTCCGCCTGCAGGCGCTTCAGCAGCTCGAGGATCCGCAGCTGGATCGTCACGTCGAGCGCGGTGGTCGGCTCGTCGCAGATCAGCACGTCCGGGTTGCACGACAGCGCGATGGCGATGTTCACCCGCTGGCACATGCCTCCGGAGAGCTGGTGGGGGTACTGCTTGAACCGCCGCTCCGGATCGTCGATGCCGACCTCGCCGAGGAGCTCCACGGCTCGGGCGCGCGCCTCGCGGCGGCCGAGCCCGAAGTGCTCCTGGATCCCCTCCATCACCTGCTTGCCGACCGACATCGTCGGGTCGAGGCAGGTCAGGGCGTCCTGGAACACCATCGCGATGCGGCGCCCGCAGATCTCGCGGCGGATCGCCGACTCGGGCATCGCCGCGATGTCCTTCGTGGTCACCGTGCCGTCGTCGCTCCGGTGCGAGAACTCGATGCTGCCCGCGGTGATCCGCTGGTTGCGGGCCATCAGGCCGAGGATCGCGCGAGCCGTGACCGACTTGCCGCTGCCGGACTCGCCGACGATCGCGACCACCTCGCCCTCGTGCAGGTCGAAGCCCAGTCCGCGGATCGCCTCGACGCTGCCGCCCTCGTTGTCGAACGAGATCGCCAGATCGCGCACCGACAGGAGGACTCTGCCGCGCGCCGGCCCGGCCGTGTCCTGACGGGTCGTGCCCGTGCTGCTCTCAGTCATGTCAGTGGCCTCTCGAGTGGGACAGTCGCGGATCGGTGGCCTCTTTCAGCCCGTCGGCGACGAGCGTGAACGCCACCATGAGCAGGCCCAGCACGACCACGGGGACGATCACGAGGAACGGATAGGAGAGGAACGACTTGTAGCCGACGCTGACGAGCGAGCCGAGCGAGGCCATCGGCGCCTGGACGCCCAGGCCCACGAACGACAGGTACGACTCGGTGAAGATCGCCGACGGGATCGAGAACATGCTCATCGTCACGATCGGGCCGATGATGTTCGGGAGGATCTCGACGAACACGATCCGGCTGTCCCGCGCTCCGAGGGTGCGCGAGGCGAGCACGTACTCCTCCGTCTTCTGGCGCAGCGCCTGCGCGCGGCTGACGCGGCTCATCGCGAGCCAGTTGCTCAGCAGCAGGCCGAAGACGATCGCGCCGATGCCCGGCCCGACGGCGACCACGAAGAGCGTCACGATCACCAGCTGCGGGATGCCGGAGAGCACCTCGACCACGCGCTGCATCGCCGAGTCGGTGCGGCCGCCGAAGTAGCCCGAGACGAGGCCGTAGGTCATGCCGATGACCACGTCGATCGCGAAGGCGATCACGGCGATCAGGAGCGAGACGCGCGTGCCGCT
>NZ_PSUG01000007.1:0-89704 GCF_002931755.1 Rathayibacter sp. AY2B3
CCTTGCGACTGCCCCCTCCCCCGTGCTCCAGAGTGGCGCGGGTGCTGGAGGGGGCAGTCGCAAGGCGGAGGAGGAAGCGATACCGGCGGTATCGCGCCCGACGACAACGCCGCGAATGCCCCCTCCAGCACCCGCGCCTAGCGGCGGGTGGCGTCGTCGACTTCGCCGACGAGCTCCTCGATGATGTCCTCGAGGAACAGCACTCCCGTGGCGCGGCCCTGCTCGTCGAACGCCCGGGCGAGGTGGGCGCCGGTGCGCCGCATGATCGCGAGGGCGTCCTCGAGGTCGGTGGCCTCGAAGATCGAGGCGAGCTGGCGGATGCGCTTGGCGGGGACGGGGAGGCGGAACTTGGCGCCCTCCGTGTCGCCGTCGAGGTCGAGGACGTCCTTGAGGTGGATGTAGCCCTCGGGGGTGCCGTCCTCGCCGAGGATCACGTAGCGCGAGAAGCCGTGCTTGGCGACGGCGCGCTCGACGTCGGCGGGGGTCGCTCCGCTGGGGAGGCTGACGATCCCGTCGAGGGGCAGGGCCACGTCGTGGACCTTCTTCTCGGTGAACTCGAACGCGGCGAGGAGGGTCCCGGTCGAGTCGCGGAGGGTGCCCTCGCGGGTGGACTGGTCGACGATCGTCTGCACCTCCTCGAGCGTGAAGGTGCTGTTCGCCTCGTCCTTGGGCTCCACCTGGAAGAGGCGGAGCACGCCGTTCGAGATCGCGTTGAGGGCGACGATGATCGGGCGGAGGACCCGGGCGATGGCGACGAGCGGCGGCGCCAGGAGGAGCACGGCGCGGTCGGGCATCGAGAACGAGATGTTCTTGGGGACCATCTCGCCGAGCACCACGTGCAGGAACGACACGATCAGCAGCGTGATGACGAAGGCGACGGTGCCGGAGAGCTCGTCGGGGACGCCGACGGCGTGCAGCGGTACCTCGAGCAGGTGGTGGATCGCCGGCTCGCTCACGTTGAGGATCAGCAGCGAGCAGACGGTGATGCCCAGCTGCGTGGTCGCGAGCATCAGGGTGGCGTGCTCCATCGCGGCGAGCGCGGTGATCGCGCTGCGGCGTCCGCTCTCCGCGAGGGGCTCGATCTGGGAGCGGCGCGCGGAGATGACCGCGAACTCCGCTCCGACGAAGAAGGCGTTCGCGGCGAGGAGCACCACGAGCCAGGCGATTCCGGCCCAGTCACTCATCGTCGGACTCCTTCCGGCCGCGGTGTCCGCGGGCGACGTCGGCGAGCGGGTCGGGGATCCCGTCGGGATCCGCGTCGGGGTCGGGCGTGAAGCGGAGGCGGTCGATGCGGCGGCCGTCCAGGCGCTCGACGCGCAGCGAGCCGCCCTCGACGTCGACCCGGTCGCCGACGGCGGGGAGGCGGCCGAGCTCGCTCATCACGAATCCGGCGACCGTCTCGTAGGGGCCCTCCTCGGGGATGTGCACGCCGGCGCGGTCGAGGACCTCGTCGGGGCGGAGCATGCCGGGGAAGGTGGTGGAGCCGGGGAGCTTCACGACGTCGGCCCGGGAGCGGTCGTGCTCGTCGGCGACCTCGCCGACCAGCTCCTCGACCAGGTCCTCGAGCGTGGCGACGCCCGCCGTCCCGCCGTACTCGTCGACGACGACTGCGAGCTGGAAGCCGCGTCCGCGCAGCTCCGTGAGCAGCACGTCGAGCTTCATGGTCTCGGGGACGCGGAGCGGCTCGGAGCGCAGCGCCGTGACGGGCACGTCGGACCTCTTGCCGCGGGGCACCGCGACGGCCTGCTTGACGTGCACGACTCCGACGATGTCGTCGATGTCGTCGTCCGTGATCGGGAAGCGCGAGAACCCGGTGGTGCGGGCGAGGTCGAGCACGTCCTGCGCGGTGCTCGCGCGCTCGACCGTCGACAGGCGCAGGCGCGGCGTCATCACGTCGCCCGCGGTGAGGGCGGAGAAGCGGAGGGTGCGCCCGAGCAGGTCGGCCGTGTCCTCCTCGAGCAGTCCGGCGCTGGCGGAGTGGCGCACGAGGCTCGAGAGCTCCTCGGCGCTGCGGGCGCCCGAGAGCTCCTCCTTCGGCTCGATGCCGACCAGGCGCAGCAGGGCGTTCGCGCTGCCGTTCAGCAGGGCGACGGCCGGGCGGAACACCGTCGTGAACGCGGTCTGCAGCGGCACGACGAGCTTCGCGGTCGCCCGCGGCAGGGCGAGGGCGAAGTTCTTGGGGACCAGCTCGCCGAGGATCATCGACAGCAGGGTCGCGATGACGATGGCGACCACCGTCATCACCGGCGCGAGCGCCTCCTCCGGGATTCCGAGTCCGCTGAACGGCTCCTGGAGCAGCGTCGAGAGGGCGGGCTCCATCGTGTAGCCGGTGAGCAGCGTCGTGAGGGTGATGCCCAGCTGCGCGCTCGACAGGTGCGTGGAGGTGACGCGCAGGGCGGCGATCGTCATGCCCAGGCGCGTCTCGCCGCGGTCGCGACGGGCTTCGAGGTCGGCCCGGTCGAGGTTCACCAGCGCGAACTCGCTGGCGACGAAGACGCCGGTTCCCAGGGTCAGCAGCAGGCCGACCCCGAGGAGGAGCCACTCAGTTCCCACGGTGGGCGCCCCCGGTCACGAGAGGGAGGTGCGAGGAGGGCCGGACGGTGCGGGCCGGCGGAGCGGCGGCACCGGAGCGGCGAGCGGGAGTCCGAGGAGCACGGCAGCGAGCGGAACGGTCCGGATGCGCAGAGGGAGGGTCGTCCATTGTGGCGCCGAGTCTACCCGCCGCGGAGCCCCGTCGGGCGTGCTCCGACGCGGCGGCTCAGAGCCACTTCTTCCGCTTGAACACCGCGTAGAGCGCGAAGCCGAACAGCACCATCAGGCCCAGCGCCCAGGGGTAGCCGAGCCGCCAGTGCAGCTCCGGCATGTCGTCGAAGTTCATCCCGTAGATGCCGGCCACCAGCGTCGGAGCGAAGAGGATCGCCGCCCACGAGGAGATCTTGCGGACCACGTCGTTCTGGGCGAGCCCGGTCTC
Organism: Rathayibacter sp. AY2B3; assembly: GCF_002931755.1. Lineage (NCBI taxonomy): Bacteria > Bacillati > Actinomycetota > Actinomycetes > Micrococcales > Microbacteriaceae > Rathayibacter > Rathayibacter sp. AY2B3. Next base: position 2,972 of record NZ_PSUG01000007.1, read on the forward strand.
GGTCTGCCGGCGCGAGACGAGCGTCGAGTGCACCGTGAGCGCCTTGTCGAGGATCGCGCGCAGGGAGTCGACCGCCTCCGTCACGCGGATGGTGTGGTCGAGCACGTCCCGGAGGGAGCGGCGCAGCTCGATCCGCTCCGGCGAGGGCGAGGGCTCCCCCTCCACGGGCGTCGACTCCTGCAGCAGCTCGTGCAGCAGGGCGGTCAGCGGCTGCACCGAGCGCTGGAAGTGGATGACTTCGCGCGAGAGCCGGTAGATGCGCTCCGAGAGCCCGTCGTCCGAGTCGTCGCCGAAGAGCTGGTCCTCGATCTCGTCCACGTCGCCCTGGACGCCGAACACCACCGGCGCGTACTCGTCGACGACCTGGTCGAGGATCGCGTAGAGCACCGCTTCGGGCCCCCGAGCGAGGAGGGCCGGATCCTCCTCCAGCCGGCGGCGCACGCGGGCCAGGTCCGGGGAGTCGGCGTGCCGGATGGTGACCACGAAGTCGGGGCCGACGAAGACGTGCAGCTCGCCGAAGACGACGGTCTCGGCGGCGTCCGCGTAGCGCGCCGGCCGCAGCACCACGAAGAGCCCGTCGTCGTAGCGCTCGAGCTTGGCCCGCTGGTGCCCGCTCAGCGCGTCCTCGACCGCGAGCGGGTGGAGTCCGAACTCCTCGGCGACCGCCTCGACCTCCTCGCGCGTCGGGCGGTAGAGGCCGATCCAGGCCATGCCGTGCTCGTCGCGCATCAGCTCGAAGGTGTCCTCGAGCGAGTCGGGGTTCCGGATGCGGCGGCCGTCGACGTACACGGCGTTGTCGACGATGGTCATGGGCTCGGTTCTAGCACGCGGCGCCCGCTCACCAGCTGACCGGCAGCGCCTTGCCCTCCTCGTAGCCCGCCGCCGACTGCAGGCCCACGTGCGCCCGCTCGTGGAAGTCGGCCACGCTCCGGGCGCCGGCGTAGGTGAAGGACGAGCGGACCCCCGAGGTGATCATGTCGAGCAGGTCCTCGACCGAGGGCCGCAGCGGGTCGAGGTAGATGGTGGAGGAGGAGATGCCCTCGGCGAAGAGGCGCTTGCGGGCCAGCTCGTAGGCGTCGAGGCGGTCGAACCGCTCCTGCACCGCCTTGGCCGAGGCCATGCCCCAGCTCTCCTTGTAGACCCGGCCGGCCGCGTCGCTGCGCAGCTCCCCCGGCGCCTCGATCGTGCCGGCGAACCAGGAGCCGATCATCACGGAGGCGGCGCCCGCGGCCAGCGCGAGGGCGACGTCGCGCGGGTAGCGCACGCCGCCGTCGGCCCAGACGTGGGCGCCCAGCTCGTGCGCGCGCTCGGCCGTCTCGAGGACGGCCGAGAACTGCGGGCGGCCGACCGCGGTCATCATCCGGGTGGTGCACATCGCGCCGGGGCCTACGCCGACCTTGAGGATGTCCGCTCCCGCGTCGACGAGGTCGTGCACCGCGTCGGCCGTGACGACGTTGCCCGCCGCGATCGGCACTCCGAGATCGAGCGCGGAGACCGTCCGCAGCGCCCGGAGCATCCCCTCCTGGTGGCCGTGCGCCGTGTCGAGGACGAGGACGTCGACGCCCGCGGAGACGAGCGCACGCGCCTTCGCCTCGACGTCGCCGTTGATGCCGACCGCCGCCGCGACCCGCAGACGCCCGTCCGCGTCGAGCGCCGGGTCGTAGACGGTGGAGCGGAGGGCGCCGGTGCGCGACAGCGTGCCGACCAGGGCGCCGTGGTGCAGCACCGGGGCGAAGTCGAGGTCGGCGGCGACCATGAGGTCGAAGGCGGCCCGCCCGGTGGGCACGTCGTCGGCGTCGATCGAGGGGGTGGCGGAGTGCACCAGGTCGCCCAGGCGCGCGTCCGGCAGCGCGGTCGCCAGGCGCGACGCCGGGACGCAGCCGAGGATCGCGCCGCCCTCCTCCTGCACCACGAAGCCGTGGCCGGCGACGGCGGGCAGGATGCGCAGCGCCTCCTCCACGGTCGTCGCCGGAGAGGCGGTGAGGGCGCCGGAGAAGGCGACCGGCTGGCGCTTCACCCAGCGGATCGCGGCGTCCAGCGCCTGCAGGGGCATGTCCTGCGGGAGGACGCCGAGGCCGCCCCGGCGCGCGAGCGTCGCCGCGAGACGCTGACCGGTGACCGAGTTCATGTTGGAGGAGACGACGGGGATCGTCGCCCCGGTGCCGTCGCCCGGGGCGAGCGAGACGTCGAGGCGGCTCGTCACCGACGAGCGGCCGGGGACGAGGAAGACGTCCGAGTAGGTGAGGTCGCCTGAGGGTGTTCCACCGGAGAAACGCATGGGGGAGACGCTACTCCGGCGCGGCCCCGGGTCGGCCGTGCAGGGAACGGGGCTAGGCTTGGCGACCGGGACGGGACCAGGCGACGGCACCGGTTCCCGCTGGTGCGAGGACGGACTCCTCCGCCGCGGTGGCAGGCGCCGAGGGATGCGACGGGCCCGTCCGGATGATCGAGGACGAATCAACGGAGAGAGTGGGCGATCGGCTGTGTCGAGCCAGTTGACCGGAGCAGGAACAGAGCAGGGCGCGGAGGACTTCGGAGCCAACGAGTGGCTCGTGGAGGAGCTGTACGAGCAGTACAGCGCCGACCGCGCCTCGGTGGACGAGTCCTGGTGGCCCATCCTGGAGCGCTACGGCGCCCAGCTCGCGAACTCCGGCAAGGACGCTCCGGCTCCGGCTCCGGCCGCCGCCGCGGCCCCCGCGCCCGCCGCCTCGAAGCCCGCCGCTGCCGCCGAGCGCGTCTCGTCGAGCGGCGGAGGCGCCGTGACCCATCCCGCCGCGGCCTCCTCCTCCGAGTCGACCCCCGCCTCCCGCACCACGTCGAAGCAGCCGAAGGCGCAGCCGATCCCGGCCGACGCTCCGGTGAGCAGGCCCTCCGCCGAGGAGTCGACGCCGGACGAGGACGTCGTCACCCCGCTCCGCGGCATGGCGAAGAGCCTCGCGACCAACATGGACGCCAGCCTCAGCATCCCTACCGCGACGAGCGTCCGCACGATCCCGGCGAAGCTGATGATCGACAACCGCATCGTCATCAACAACCACCTGCGCCGCACCCGCGGCGGCAAGGTCTCGTTCACGCACCTGATCGGCTGGGCGCTCATCCGCGCGCTCAAGGACTTCCCGAGCCAGAACGTGTTCTACGACGAGGTCGACGGCAAGCCCGCCGTCGTCGCCCCGGCGCACGTCAACCTCGGCATCGCGATCGACATGCCCAAGCCCGACGGCACCCGCGCGCTGCTCGTGCCGAGCATCAAGCGCGCCGACACGCTGAGCTTCACCGCCTACCTCTCGGCCTACGAGGACCTGGTCAAGCGCGCGCGCGGCAACAAGCTCGTCGCCGGCGACTTCGCGGGCACCACTCTCTCGCTGACGAACCCCGGCGGGATCGGCACGGTCCACTCCGTCCCCCGCCTGATGAAGGGCCAGGGCTGCATCATCGGCGCCGGCGCCCTCGAGTACCCGGCGGAGTTCCAGGGCGCGTCCGAGAAGACGCTGGTCGAGTTGGGCATCGGCAAGACCATCACCCTGACCTCGACCTACGACCACCGCGTCATCCAGGGCGCCGGCTCGGGCGAGTTCCTCAAGATCGTGCACGAGCTCCTGCTCGGCGGCCGCGGCTTCTACGAGGACATCTTCGCCGCGCTGCGCATCCCCTACGACCCGATCCACTGGTCCACGGACATCGCCGTCGACCTCGCCGAGCGCGTCTCCAAGACCGCCCGCGTGCAGGAGCTCATCAACTCGTTCCGCGTCCGCGGGCATCTGATGGCCGACGTCGACCCGCTGGAGTACGTGCAGCGCTCGCACCCCGACCTCGCCATCGAGAGCCACGGACTCACCTTCTGGGACCTCGACCGCGAGTTCGTCACGGACGGCTTCGGCGGCAAGCGCCAGCTCAAGCTGCGCGACATCCTCGGGATCCTCCGCGACTCGTACTGCCGCACCGTCGGCGTCGAGTACATGCACATCCAGGACCCGGAGCAGCGCGCCTGGATGCAGCAGAAGCTCGAGCGCGGCTACGAGAAGCCGGGCCACGACGAGCAGCTGCGCATCCTCGGCAAGCTCAACGAGGCCGAGGCCTTCGAGACCTTCCTGCAGACCAAGTACGTGGGCCAGAAGCGCTTCTCGCTCGAGGGCGGGGAGTCGCTCATCGCGCTGCTCGACGCCGTCCTGCAGGGTGCGGCCGACGAGCACCTCGACGAGGTCGCGATCGGCATGGCCCACCGCGGCCGCCTGAACGTGCTGACCAACATCGCCGGCAAGACCTACGGCCAGATCTTCCGCGAGTTCGAGGGCACCCAGGACCCGCGCACGGTCCAGGGCTCCGGAGACGTGAAGTACCACCTCGGCACCGAGGGCACGTTCCGCGGTGCTGCGGGCGAGGAGATCCCCGTCTACCTGGCGGCGAACCCCTCGCACCTCGAGGCCGTGAACGGCGTGCTCGAGGGCATCGTCCGCGCCAAGCAGGACCGCAAGCCCATCGGCACCTTCACCACGCTGCCGATCCTCGTCCACGGCGACGCCGCGATGGCGGGCCAGGGCGTGGTGGTCGAGACCCTGCAGATGTCGCAGCTGCGCGCGTACCGCACCGGCGGCACGATCCACATCAACATCAACAACCAGGTCGGATTCACGACTCCCCCTCACGAGGCCCGCACCTCGATCTACTCGACCGACATGGCGAAGACGATCCAGGCGCCGATCTTCCACGTGAACGGCGACGACCCCGAGGCCGTCGTGCACGTCGGCCAGCTCGCGTTCGAGTACCGCCAGCGGTTCAACCGCGACGTGGTCATCGACCTGATCTGCTACCGCCGGCGCGGGCACAACGAGGGCGACGACCCCTCGATGACCCAGCCGCTGATGTACAGCCTGATCGAGGCCAAGCGCTCGGTGCGCAAGCTGTACACCGAGGCGCTCGTCGGTCGCGGCGACATCACCGAGGAGGAGTACGACCGGGCGCACCAGGACTTCCAGGACCGCCTGGAGCGCGCCTTCGCCGAGACCCACGCGGCGCAGACGGGTGCGATCCCCGTGATCAGCGCCGACGGCGACTCCGTGGCCGACCTCGAGCTGCCCGATGCGCAGCAGGGCGAGGACTATCCGGGCGAGCCGGAGGCGACCGGAGTGAAGAACGAGGTCGTCACCCGCATCGGCGACGCGTTCACCACTCCGCCCGAGGGCTTCACCGTGCACCCCAAGCTCCAGCAGCTGCTGGCGAAGCGCCAGGAGATGAGCCGTTCCGGCTCCATCGACTGGGCCTTCGGCGAGCTGCTCGCGCTCGGCTCCCTCCTGCTCGAGGACACCCCGGTGCGCCTCGTCGGCCAGGACACGCGCCGCGGGACGTTCGTCCAGCGCCACGCGGTCCTCCACGACCGCGAGAACGGCCAGGAGTGGCTGCCGCTGATGAACCTGTCCGAGCAGCAGGCCCGGCTGTGGATCTACGACTCGCTGCTCTCGGAGTACGCGGCGATGGCGTTCGAGTACGGCTACTCGGTCGAGCGGCCCGACTCGCTCGTGCTGTGGGAGGCGCAGTTCGGCGACTTCGCGAACGGCGCCCAGATCGTGATCGACGAGTTCATCTCCTCCGCCGAGCAGAAGTGGGGCCAGCGCTCATCGCTCGTGCTCCTGCTCCCGCACGGCTACGAGGGCCAGGGCCCCGACCACTCGTCGGCGCGGATCGAGCGCTACCTGCAGATGTGCGCGGAGCGGAACATGACCGTCGCGCGCCCGTCGACCCCGGCGTCCTACTTCCACCTGCTGCGCCGACAGGCCTACTCCCGGCCGCGCCGCCCGCTGATCGTCTTCACCCCGAAGGCGATGCTGCGCCTGCGCGGAGCCTCGAGCCCGGTCGAGGACTTCACCTCGGGCCGCTTCGAGCCGGTGATCGACGACGCGCGGATCCAGGACGCCTCCGCCGTGAAGCGCGTCCTGCTCCACGCCGGCAAGGTCCACTACGACCTCAAGGCCGAGCTCGAGAAGAAGCCCGACGACGGCATCGCGCTGGTCCGGGTCGAGCAGTACTACCCGGCGCCGATCGAGGAGCTGCGCGGCATCGCCGAGCGCTACCCGGACGCGGAGCTCGTCTGGGTGCAGGACGAGCCCGAGAACCAGGGCGCCTGGCCGTTCATGGCCCTCGAGGTCGCTCCGAAGCTGGGCCGGTCCATGCGGGTCGTCTCGCGGCCGTCCGCGGCCTCCCCCGCGGCGGGCTCGGCCAAGCGGCACGCCTCCGAGCAGGCCGACCTGCTGTCGCGGGCGCTCACCCGCTGACCCGCGGTCCTCGCGACGCGGTCGGGCCCGTCGGAACCTCGTGTTCCGGCGGGCCCGACGCGTTGCGGGGGGACCGTGCCGGACCGCAGGCCTGCGGGAGCTGCAGCAGCGCTCCCGCTGTGCGCGTCGGCGGCCAGGAGGCCGCCGGACACGACGGAGCCCCGGCCCCTCGAGGGGCCCGCGGTGCGCGGGACTCCTCGTCGGGCCGGGGCTCCCCGGGTCGTGCTGCGCCTAGAGGCGGGCGGGCGTCTGGGAGTGCGCGGCGTGCTCGTCGCGGAGCATGCCGAGAACCTGGGCGCGGAGGTCCTCCGGCGCCGTCTCCTTGCACGCGCGCTGCACGGCGACCGTCAGCACCACGCCGACCTTCGCCTCGTCGGCGCAGTCCACGCATCCCGCCATGTGCTCGCGGATGTCGGCGGAATCCTCCTTGCACAGCTCGTTGTGGAGGTACTCCTCGAGCTCGGCCTTCGCCTTCGTGCAGCCGCTGTCGGTCATTTCGTGCTCCCGGAAGTGAATGCGGCGCGGAATCCGCGCTCGCGTGCGTAGTCGGTGAGTCGTTCGCGCAGCATGCGCCGGCCGCGGTGCAGCCGGCTCATGACGGTCCCGACGGGGGTCTTCATGATGTCCGCGATCTCCTGGTAGGAGAAGCCTTCGACATCGGCGAAGTAGACGGCGAGCCGGAAGTCCTCCGGGATCGCCTGGAGCGCCTCCTTCACCGCGGTGTCGGGGAGGTGGTCGATCGCCTCCGCCTCGGCCGAGCGGCTGGAGGTGGCCGTGGTCGACTCGGCGCCGCCCAGCTGCCAGTCCTCGAGCTCGTCGATCGCGCTCTGGTAGGGCTCGCGCTGCTTCTTGCGGTACGAGTTGATGAACGTGTTCGTGAGGATGCGGTAGAGCCAGGCCTTCAGGTTGGTGCCCTGCTCGAACTGGCGGAACGCGCCGAAGGCCTTGGCGAACGTCTCCTGCACGAGGTCCTGCGCGTCGGAGGGGTTCTTCGTCATCCGCAGACCGGCAGCGTAGAGCTGGTCGATGAAGGGCAGCGCCTGCTGCTCGAAGAGGGAGCGGAGACCCACGGGAGCCTCGACCGGGGCGTCGTCCAGCGACTCCTCGACGGTCTCCACGATCGTCTGCTCCGCGTCGGCGGGCTCGGGAGCCTCGTCGGCGGGGGTGGTGCGGGGTTCGTCGTCGCGAGTCATCACGAGCGATTCTAGAGCGGCGGCGCGGCGGACGACCGGGGTTGCGGCCCGAGGGCGCCTCCGGGCGACGGGCCTGCTGCTGGGGAGGACCGGGGGTGCTGCCGTCATGCTCCGCCTCCGTCACGCTCCTGACGACGCCCTGCGCGCCGACTATCCTGACAACCGATGGTCTTCTCGCGTTATTCCGCTCCCGAGTTCGATCCGTACGGCGACGCCCGTGCGCTCCCCGGCGACGACGCCTGGCCCGCACCCCTCGCGGCCGGCGCTCTCGACGCCGAGGTCGGCCTGCCCGGCTCCAAATCGCTGACCAACCGCGAGCTCGTGCTCGCGGCTCTGGCCGACGGGCCCTCCACGCTGCGGGCGCCGCTGCACTCCCGCGACAGCGCCCTGATGATCGAGGCGCTGCGCTCGCTCGGCACCACGATCCGGGAGTCGGGCTCGACCGGCGGCTTCGGCGCCGACCTGGTCGTGGAGCCCGCGGAGGAGCTGCTCGGCTCGACCACGATCGACTGCGGGCTCGCGGGCACCGTGATGCGCTTCGTCCCGCCGCTGGCCGGCCTCGCGCTCGGCCCCACCACCTTCGACGGCGACGCGTACGCGGCGAAGCGGCCGATGGGGGCGACCATCGCCTCCCTCCGCGCGCTCGGCGTCGACGTCGCCGATGACGGGCGCGGCGCGCTCCCCTTCACCGTCCACGGCTCCGGATCCGTCCGGGGCGGCGACGTCGTCGTCGACGCCTCGCGGTCGAGCCAGTTCGTCTCGGCGCTCCTGCTGGCGGGCGCCCGCTTCGACGAGGGACTCCACCTGCGCCACGAGGGCAGCGCCGTCCCCTCCCGGCCCCACATCGACATGACCGTCGCCGCGCTGGCGGCCCGGGGCGTCGAGGTCGGCACGCCCGCCGACGGCGAGTGGACCGTCGCGCCGCAGCCCATCGCCGGCGCCGACGTCCTGATCGAGCCCGACCTCTCGAACGCCGCGCCGTTCCTCGCCGCGGCCCTCGTCACGGGCGGCCGGGTCCGGCTGCGCCACTGGCCGGCCGTCACCACGCAGGTCGGGGCGCACCTCGAGCGGATCCTGCCGCTGTTCGGCGCCCGCGTCGAGCGCGACGGCGAGGACCTCGTGGTCACCGGCGGCGACGAGATCCTCGGCGTGGACCTCGACCTGTCGGAGGGCGGCGAGCTCGCCCCCGCCCTCGCCGCCCTCGCCGCACTGGCCTCCACTCCCAGCACCCTGACCGGGATCGGCCACATCCGCCACCACGAGACGGACCGCCTCGCCGCCCTCGCCGCCGAGATCACCGGCCTCGGCGGCCGGGTCACCGAGCTCGAGGACGGTCTGCGCATCGAGCCCGCCGAGCTCCACGGCGGCCGCTGGCGCACCTACTCCGACCACCGCATGGCTCACGCCGGCGCTCTGATCGGCCTCGTGGTCCCCGGAGTGGTGATCGAGGACGTCGCGACCACCGCGAAGACCCTCCCGCAGTTCCCGGAGCTGTGGACGACCCTCGCCGGATCGGTCTGACCCGTGTCGTGGTGGACGGACAGCGGCCTCGACGCCGACGGTGCTCTCGACGACTTCGACGGCTACGACGAGTCGGACGCGCGGGTGCGCCCGAATCCGAAGGGCACGAAACCCCGGACCAAGAACCGGCCCGCCTACGAGGACGCCGAGATCGCGATGGTGCTCGGCGTCGATCGGGGGCGCTACACCGTGATGATCGGCGACGGGACGCCCGAGGAGCACGAGTTCACGGCCGCCCGGGCTCGCGAGTTGCGGCGCCAGGCGATCGTGGCCGGCGACCGCGTCGACGTGGTCGGGGACTCCAGCGGCGACGAGGGGACGCTCGCCCGCATCGTCCGCATCCGCGAGCGGTCGACCCTCCTCCGCCGCAGCGCCGACGACACCGACGCGATCGAGCGCGTGATCGTCGCCAACGCCGACCAGATGCTCTGCGTCGTGGCCGCCGCCGACCCCGAGCCCCGGACCCGGCTGGTCGACCGCTACCTGGTCGCCGCCTTCGACGCCGGGATCACGCCAATGCTCTGCATCACCAAGACCGACCTCGCGGACCCGGCCCCGTTCCTCCGCAACTTCGAGGGGCTCGACCTCCGCGTGTTCCTCTCGAGCCAGGACGAGCCGCCGGTCGACGAGATCGCCGACGCCCTCCTCGGCCACGAGACCGTGGTCGTCGGGCACTCCGGAGTCGGCAAGTCCACCCTCGTGAACAAGCTCGTCCCGGACGCGCACCGGGCGATCGGACGCGTCAACACCGTGACGGGGCGCGGACGGCACACCTCCTCCTCCACCGTCTCGCTGCGCGTCGAGCGAGGCGACCGGCACGGTTGGGTGATCGACACCCCCGGCGTCCGCTCCTTCGGACTCGGCCACGTGAACACCGACAACATCCTCGGTGCCTTCACGACCCTCGCGGTGATCGCTCAGGACTGCCCGCGCGGCTGCACGCACCTGCCCGACTCCCCCGACTGCGCGATCATCGAGGCCGTCTCCGGCGGCCTGCTGGGCGCCAGCGGACCGGAGCGCCTCGACTCGCTCCAGCGCCTCCTGACCACCTTCGCCACGACCGACGGAAGCAGACGATGACCGATCTCTCCCCCCTCCCCGCCGAGGCGCGCCTCGCCGCCGGCGACTCCGCTCCGGAGTTCACGCTGCCGAACCAGGACGGCGACCCCGTCTCGCTCGCGGAGTACCGCGGACGGCGCGTCATCCTGTTCTTCTACCCCGAGGCCGACACCCCCGGCTGCACCACGGAGGCCTGCGACTTCCGCGACAACGCGGCGTCCCTCCGCGACTCCGGCTACGAGGTCCTCGGGATCTCGCGGGACGCGCCGGAGGCTCTGCGCCGCTGGGCCGACGCCCAGGGCATCGCCTACCCGCTGCTGAGCGACCCCGACATGACCGTGCACCGCGCCTACGCGGTGTGGGGCGAGAAGAGCCTCTACGGCAAGACCGTCGTCGGCGTGCTGCGCTCGACGTTCGTCGTCGGAGCCGAGGGCGCGCTGGAGTTCGCGCAGTACGGCGTCCGGGCGACCGGGCACGTGCAGGCGCTCCGCAAGAAGCTGAAGCTCGTCTGACCCCGGGCGCGCGGTGCGGGTCATCGCGCGCCACCGGCTCTCCGGACACCGATCGTCTGCGAGCACCTCTCATGTCGACATGAGCGGCGCCACCGGTGCCCCGTCGCGACGAGAGGTGGTCAGGATGCGCTCGAAGGCTCGCAGGACGACGGCCGGAGCGGCGATCGCGGTCGTGGCCGCCGCGCTGGCGGGCTGCACGCCGCCGGTTCCGGCGCTCACCGCCGCCAGGGTGCTGCAGTCGGTGTCCGTCGCCGTCTCGTCCGACGGGGGTGTCCGCGCGATCGAGGGGACGGCCCTCGGCGTCGGTGACGATCCCTCCCAGTGGATCCCCGGCACTCCTCGCCATGCCGCCCCCGATCCGAGCTTCCGTCGGCTTCGAGGGGAAGCGTAGCGGAGACCGCTCGGGCGGATCAGCGGTGGCGCATCGATCAGAACCCCTCGTTGGCCCGCGGTGCGTAGTCGGCGCCCAGCGCCTCCAGCTCGTCGGCGGTCAGCTCCACGTCCAGCGACGCGACGGCGTCGTCGAGGTGGTGGAGCTTCGTGGCTCCGACGATGGGAGCGGTGACCGCCTCCTGCTGCCGGACCCACGCGAGCGCCACCTGCGCACGGGGGACGCCGCGCTGCTCGGCGATGCGCGCGACCGTCGCGACGGTCCGCCGGTCGGCCTCCTCCTGCTGGCGGTAGAGGGTGCCGCCGAAGACGTCCGTCTCGGTGCGCGCCGTGGTCTCGTCCCAGTCGCGGGTGAGCCGGCCCCGGGCGAGCGGCGACCACGGGATCACGCCGACCCCCTGGTCGAGGCAGAAGGGATGCAGCTCGCGCTCGTCCTCGCGCTGGATCAGATTGTACTGGTCCTGCATCGAGACGAACCGCGTCCAGCCGCCCAGATCCGCGGTGTACTGCGCCTTCGCGAACTGCCACGCCCACATGCTCGAGGCACCGATGTAGCGCACCCTGCCCGAGCGGACGACGTCGTGGAGCGTCTCCATCGTCTCCTCGATCGGCGTCTCGGGGTCCCAGCGGTGGATCTGGTAGAGGTCGACGTAGTCCGTGCCGAGTCGTCGGAGGCTGTCGTCGATCGCGGTGAGGATGTGCCGCCGCGAGAGGCCGCCGCCGTTGGGGCCGGGGCGCATCCGCCCGTGGACCTTCGTGGCGATCACGACCTCCTCGCGGACCGCGAAGTCCGCGAGCGCCCGGCCGACGAACTCCTCGCTCGTGCCGTCGGAGTAGACGTCCGCCGTGTCGAACGCGGTGATGCCGAGCTCCAGCGCCCGCCGGAGGAAGGTCCGCGACTCCTCCTCGCCCATGCTCCAGCCGTGCGCCCCGCGGTCGGGAGCGCCGAAGCTCATGCAGCCGAGGACGATCGAGGAAATCTGCAGGCCGCTGGAGCCGAGTCGGGTGGAGTCCATGCGCGTCGCTTCCGTGTCGAGGAGGGGGGTCGCCCCAGCGTCGCACCCGCGAGCGGCGGCGCGCCAGCCGTGCGGCTACACGCCCGTATCGCGACGCGTGGCGGCGACCACGCTCGGGAGGAACAGCGCGACGACGGCCACCCCGGCCGGCGCCAGCAGCGCCCAGCCGATGTCCGGCACGGCGTACTTGCCCTGGAAGGCGCCGAGCGCCACGGCCGTCATCACCAGCTGGATCGTCAGCGCCGACGCGCGCATCCAACCGCGCCGCCGCACGGCTCCGAGCGTCGTCGCAGCGGCCCAGCAGACGGCGATCAGCGCGAGGACGACGATGGCGATCCCGCCGCCGACGGTGTCGGCGCGGGTCGTCAGCAGCTCGAGCACCAGCCACGCTGCGACGGCCGCGACGCCGAGCGTCTCCAGGGCCAGGACCGCGATCAGCACGACCAGGCCGAGCGGCCGGGAGGCGGCCGGGCGGGGTCCGCGGGACCCGTTCGCGTCAGCGGTCACAGGCACATCCCATCCAGGACTCTTGATTCGGGCTCATCCCCGTGACAGGCTAGTCCAGTTCGTTTCACCGCTCACAGGGTCGTGGGTTTCCGCCGATGTGAACATCCGATCCCGCCGCGCCGTCAGGCACGGGGGCGAGCCGGATGACCAGCACTGGAGCCGGGTGGCCGACGCAGTGCTCGCGCATCGCGTCGAGTGCACCGGCAAGAACCGAGCGTCCTCCCGTCCACCACCCCGATCCACCCCGCGCTCCAGCACGGGGCCTCGTGGCGTGCGCCGGTGAGGGCGCGGAGGTCGAGTACTGGTCGGGATCGTCGGCGTGGATCGATCATCCCACCCGAACACTGCGTGGTTCCTCCACGCACGCCTTCACACAAGGAGCACCCGCATGGACTGGCGCGACAAGGCCGCTTGCCTCACCGCAGACCCCGAGCTTTTCTTCCCGGTCGGCAACACCGGCCCGGCCGTGGACCAGATCGAGAAGGCGAAGTCGGTGTGCGCACGTTGCACCGTCACCGAGGTCTGCCTCCAGTACGCCCTCGAGACCGGCCAGGACTCGGGCGTGTGGGGCGGCCTCAGCGAGGACGAGCGCCGTGCCCTGAAGCGCCGCGCCGCCCGCGCACGCCGCGCCTCCTAGGCGCACCAGCCGCTCGGCGGCACGAACGATCCCGACCCCCGTCGCCTCTCGGCAGCGGGGGTCGCGTCGTCTCCGGGCTCAGGAGCGGGCGCGCTCCAGCCACCGCAGCGGCACCTCGATGGTGACCTCTGTGCCGCGCCCGACCAGCGTGTGCCAGTCGATCGTGCCGCCGAGCTCGCCCTGGATGAGCGTGCGCACGATCTGCGTGCCCAGGCCCGATCCCACCTTGCCCTCCGGCAGCCCGACGCCCGTGTCGCGCACCTTCACCGTGAGCTCGTCGTCGCTGCGCGAGGCGACGATCTCCACGTCGCCCTCGCGTCCGGCCAGGCCGTGCTCGACGGCGTTGGTGACCAGCTCGGTCAGGGCGAGGGCGAGCGGAGTCGCGTACTCGCTGGGGAGGTTGCCGAAGCTCCCCGTCAGCTTCGGGTGCACCGTGGTGTTGTGGGTCGAGGCGACCTCGGCGATCAGCAGCAGCACCCGGTCGAAGACCGCGTCGAAGTCGACGTTCTGGTTCAGCCCCTCCGAGAGGGTGTCGTGCACGACCGCGATGGCGGCGACGCGGCGCATCGCCTGCGTGAGCGCCTCCCGGGCGAGGTCGGAGTGGGTGCGCCTGGCCTGGATCCGCAGCAGCGAGGCCACGGTCTGCAGGTTGTTCTTGACGCGGTGGTGGATCTCGCGGATCGTCGCGTCCTTGGTGATGAGCTCCCGCTCCTGGTGGCGCAGCTCCGTCACGTCGCGGCACAGGACGACGGCGCCGACCCGCTCGCCGCGGTCGCGGATCGGGATCGCGCGCAGCGACACCGTCACTCCGCGGGCCTCGATGTCGGTGCGCCACGGCGCCCGGCCGGTCACGACCAGCGGGAGCGACTCGTCGATGACGACCTTGCCCGCGATCAGCTTCGTGGTGACCTCGGCGAGCGACTCCCCCTCGAGCTCGTCGGCGAACCCGATGCGGTTGAACGCCGAGAGGGCGTTGGGGCTCGCGAACGTGGTGACGCCGTCGACGTCCAGGCGGATCAGGCCGTCGGACGCGCGCGGGGCTCCCCGGCGAGGACCGGTCGGCGCGCCCAGATCGGGGAAGTCGCCCGAAGCGATCATCGAGAAGAGGTCGTTCGCGCAGTCGTTGAACGTCAGCTCCTGCCGGCTCGGCGTGCGCGTCTCGCTGAGGTTGGTGTGGCGCGTGACGACCGCGATGGGGCGGTCCGTCGTCCCGCCGTCGGAGGCCCCCAGGCGGCGCAGGACGGGCACCGCGCGCACGCGGGTGGGCGTCTCCTCGAACCAGTCCGGGGCGGAGGTGTCGACGATCCGAGCGGTCTCGAACGCCTCGACGACCTGGGCGCGCCACTCCGACTTGATCCTCTGCCCGACGAAGTCACGGTAGAAGAGCGTCGCCGCGCTGCTGGGGCGCGCGTGGGCGACGGCGACGAAGCTGTCGTCGGCCGTGGGCACCCAGAGCACGATGTCGGCGAAGGCCAGGTCGGCGAGCAGCTGCAGGTCGCCGACCAGCAGGTGCAGCCATTCGACGTCCGCTTCGTCGGATCGGCCGTGGGAGAGGACGAGGTCACTGAGGGTCGACACCCGCCAAGCCTAGGGCGCGCTCGGGCGGCGCACGCCGCACTCGCTGTCCACAGCTCGGGGCGGCCGACGATTATCCACAGACTGCGCGTCTGCGCTCCATGAGCATCTCTCGACTGCTTCGATGAGGTCGTCCTCGCGTGCCGACCCGGCGCGCCCCGCCCGTCGAGCAGAGAGGTGACCCGGACCCGTGAACAGCTCGTCCTGCCCCAGGAGATCGCCGCATGAGCCTTCCCCTCCACGCCTTCGACTACCGCACCCTCCCCCTCGACCCCGAGGCGGCCGTGGAGCCGCTCACTCTCGCGGAGTTCTTCGCCCCTCAGCCCGCGACCCGCGCGGAGCTGCCCGATCCGGAGCCCCTGCTCGCCCGCCTCACGCACCTCGTGATCGAGATCCTCGAGGGCTCGCGCGAGATCGACCAGATCGCGCGATGGCTGAGCGACGAGGTGTACCACCACCTGCAGAAGCGGGTCGTGCTCGCGGCCCGCGCCCGCAGCCTGCGGAAGCGGACGGCCCAGCGCGTCCCGTTCACGGTCGGACGAGTGATCGTCACCGAGCCTCGGGACGGCGTCGTCGAGGGAGTGGTCCTGGTGCATCACCGCGCACGGAGCCGAGCCGTCGCGATCCGGCTCGAGGGCACGGATGCGCGCTGGCGGGCCACCGCGATCACCGTGCTGTGAGGAGCGGGTCAGCGCTCCCGGGCGGCGGGGCGTCGGTGACGAGAGAGTCGGCGCGACCGAGCTCCGCTACCTCCTCGGGGACGGCTTCACCGCCGCCGACTACGACCGCGTCGGCGGGCTCCCTCCCCAACCCGGGTCGGAAGCGGTCTGCTCAGCGGTGGAGTCGACGCTCGAGGCCTGCTGCGTCCTCGAGACGGACCGGCCGACGACGATCGGCCTCGGCGACACCTTCGCCGGCGGCTTCGTCTCGGCCCTCGCGCGCGGCGAGTCCTGACGGCGGGAGGGAAGGGGATCCGAAGCCTCCGCAGGAACGCCGACGGCCCCGGACCCCGCTGCTGCGGGACCGGGGCCGTCGGCGTCGTCCGGGAGGACTCAGCGGCGCTTGGACTGCGCGCGGCGCTCCTCGCGGTTGGCGGGAGGGGCGTCCGAGCCGCCCGGCTTCTGGCCGAAGGCGCCGGTCGTCGGAGTCTCCTCCGCCTCGCCCTCGGGGAGCGCCTTGCGGGCCTCCTCGGCGCGGGCCTTCGCGGTGGCCGCCTGCTGCACCTGTCCGCGCTGGTTGCGGACCTCGACGCCGCCGGTGTCGCTCGGCGCCGAGTAGCTGAGCTTCTCGGCCGGAGCCACCGGCTGAGCGAGCCCCTTGGCCGCGACTCCGGCGACCTCGCCCTGCTTCTGGGTCACCTCGACCTCGAGGTTGAAGAGGAAGCCGACGGTCTCCTCGCGGATCTGCCCCATCATCTGCTGGAACAGGGCGAAGCCCTCGCGCTGGTACTCGACCAGCGGGTCGCGCTGGGCCATCGCGCGCAGGCCGATGCCGTCCTTGAGGTAGTCCATCTCGTAGAGGTGGTCGCGCCAGCGGCGGTCGATCACCGAGAGCACGACGCGGCGCTCGAGCTCGCGCATGGCGGGAGAGCCCAGCTGCTCCTCGCGGCGCTGGTAGGCGAGCTGCGCGTCCGAGAGGATCTCGCGGCGCATGAACTCCTTGTTGATGCGGCCGCGGCTGCCCGCCTCCTGCACCACCTCGTCGATGGTGAGGCTGATCGGGTACAGCGTCTTCAGCTCGGTCCAGAGGGCGTCGAAGTCCCAGTCGTCGCCGTTGCCGTCGCCGGTGTGCACCTCGAGGATCTCGTCGATCACGTCGACGAGGAACTTCTGGGTGCGCTCGTGCAGGTCGTCGCCCTCGAGGATGTGGCGGCGGTCCGAGTAGATCGCCTCGCGCTGGCGGTTGAGGACGTCGTCGTACTTGAGGACGTTCTTGCGGATCTCGGCGTTGCGGGCCTCGACCTGCGACTGGGCGCTGCGGATGGCGCGCGAGACGACCTTCGACTCGATGGCGATGTCGTCCGGGACGTTGCCCCGGCCCATGAGCGCCTCGGCGGCGCCGGAGTTGAACAGGCGCATCAGGTCGTCGGTGAGCGAGAGGTAGAAGCGGCTCTCCCCCGGGTCGCCCTGGCGGCCCGAGCGTCCGCGGAGCTGGTTGTCGATGCGGCGCGACTCGTGGCGCTCGGTGCCGAGCACGTAGAGGCCTCCGGCGGCCTGGACCTTCTCGGCCTCCTCGCCCACCTTCTCCTTGACGGCCGCGAAGACCTCGTCCCATGCGGCCTCGTACTCCTCCGGGGTCTCGGAGGGGTTGAGGCCCTTCGCCGTCATCTCGGAGACAGCGAGGAACTCGGCGTTGCCGCCGAGCATGATGTCGGTGCCTCGACCGGCCATGTTGGTCGCGACGGTGACGGCGCCGAGGCGGCCGGCCTGGGCGACGATGGCCGCCTCCCGCGCGTGGTTCTTGGCGTTCAGGACCTCGTGGCGCACGCCCTTCTTGGCGAGCAGGCGCGAGAGGTACTCGCTCTTCTCGACGCTGGTCGTGCCGACGAGGACCGGCTGCCCGGCCGCGTGGCGCTCCGCGATGTCCTCGACGACCTGGGCGAACTTGACCTGCTCGTTCTTGTAGACGAGGTCGGCGTTGTCGATCCGCTGCATCTTGCGGTTCGTCGGGATCGGGACGACGCCGAGCTTGTAGGTCGACATGAACTCGGCGGCCTCGGTCTCGGCCGTTCCGGTCATGCCGGAGAGCTTCGCGTAGAGGCGGAAATAGTTCTGGAGCGTGACGGTCGCCAGGGTCTGGTTCTCGGCCTTGACCTGCACGCCCTCCTTCGCCTCGATGGCCTGGTGGATGCCCTCGTTGTAGCGGCGTCCCGCCAGGATGCGGCCGGTGTGCTCGTCGACGATCAGGACCTCGCCGTTCAGCACGACGTAGTCCTTGTCCTTCTTGAACAGCGCGCGCGCCTTGATGGCGTTGTTGAGGAACGAGATCAGCGGCGTGTTCGCCGACTCGTAGAGGTTGTCGATGCCGAGGTAGTCCTCGACCTTCTCGATGCCGGGCTCGAGGACGCCGACGGTGCGCTTCTTCTCGTCGACCTCGAAGTCCTCGCCCTCGTCGAGGCGCTTCGCGAGGTTGGCGAACTCCGCGAACCAGCGGTTCGCCTCGCCCGAGGCCGGTCCGGAGATGATCAGCGGCGTGCGGGCCTCGTCGATGAGGATCGAGTCGACCTCGTCGACGATGGCGTAGAAGTGGCCGCGCTGGACCATGTCCTGCGCCTGCCACGCCATGTTGTCGCGGAGGTAGTCGAAGCCGAACTCGTTGTTCGTGCCGTAGGTGATGTCGGCCGCGTACTGCTCGCGGCGCTGCTCCGGGGTCTGGCCGGAGAGGATCACCCCGGTCGTCATGCCGAGGGCGCGGAACACGCGCCCCATCAGCTCGGACTGGTACGACGCGAGGAAGTCGTTCACCGTGACGATGTGCACGCCGCGACTGGCGATCGCGTTGAGATAGGCCGGGAGGGTGGCGACGAGCGTCTTGCCCTCTCCGGTCTTCATCTCGGCGATGTTGCCCAGGTGCAGGGCGGCGCCGCCCATGAGCTGCACGTCGAAGTGGCGGAGGCCGAGCGTCCTGCGCGAGGCCTCGCGGACGGCGGCGAACGCCTCCGGCAGCAGGTCGTCGAGGGACTCGCCGTTCGAGTAGCGCTCGCGCAGCTCGACGGTCTCGTTCTTCAGCTCCTCGTCGCTGAGGTGCGTGAAGTCCTCTTCGAGGGCGTTGACGGCCTTCGCGTAGTTCTCGAGGCGGCGGATGACCCGCCCCTCCCCGACGCGAAGGACCTTTTCGAGGACAGAGGCCACGGGGTACTCCAAAAAAGTAGAAGACAGGAGTCGCGCGCCGGAGCGCGGACCGCGACCAGCCTAGCCGGGGCGGGCGGTGAGCGGTCGGGGCGACGCGTCCGCCCTGGGCGGACTCCCTGCCTGGGCACGGGGAGGGCCCCGGAGCGGATGCTCCGGGGCCCGGGGTCGGATCTCAGCCGGCGGCCTGCTCGGCGAGCTCGTCGGCCTCGTCGCCGAGGCCGATGACGCCGTAGTCCCAGCCCTTGCGGCGGTAGACCACGCTCGGGCGGCTCGTGTCGGAGTCGATGAAGAGGTAGAAGTCGTGTCCGACCAGCTCCATGTAGTCGACGGCGTCGTCGACGGTCATCGAGACGGAGGCGAAGACCTTCTTGCGGATGACGACGGGGCAGTACGGCTCCTCGGCCTCGTCCTCCACCGGCTCCGGCGCCTCCTGCACGGGGATCACACCCGTGCTCAACTGCTCCAGGACCGCGGCGTCGGCCGGCTGGATGGCGACGACGCTGAAGTCGTCGGCGGCCGCGTCGCGGAGCGAGGTCGGCCGATGCTGGCCCCGATGGACCTTCTTCCGATCCTTGGCCCGTCTCACCCGTTCGAGCAGCCGGCCGATGGCGACGTCGAACGCCGCGTACTTGTCGGCTCCGCTCGCCTCGGCCCGGACCACGGGCCCCTTGCCGATCAGCGTCAGCTCCACGCGGTCGCCGCCGGCCGAGCCCTTGCCCTCGGCGTGCCTGCTCGCCTTGATCTCGAGTGCGAGAGCACGATCGGCGAGGTGCGCCACCTTGTCCGACTTCTCCGTCGCGTACGCGCGGAAGCGATCGGTGATGTCGATGTTGCGTCCTGTGATGTCGATGTCCATGACAACCTCCCAGTCGAGTACGGCGTGCCGCCTTTCTCCGGGGCGGACCGTTCACGCCGTGCCCCCACCGTAGACCCCGGCCACCGGATCGTCACCGGGAGTTCGTCCGGATTCTGCTGGTACGTTCCCTCCTCGTTCCGCAGTGCCGGCGAGCGCTGCCGCCGCCCTGACGGTCCCGCCCGCCGCGCGCAAGGCGCGCCGCAGCTCGAGCAGGGTCGCGCCCGAGGTGACCACGTCGTCGACGAGGACCACCGGCGGCCACGACGAGAGCGGCCGGCGGGCGCGGAACGCCCCGTCGAGATTGCCGCGCCGCTCGACGCGGCCGAGCCCGACCTGATCGCGGACCGTCCGCGACCGCCGGAGAGGACGCGCCGCCCGCCCTCCCGCCGCGGCGACCAGCTGCGCGACGGGATCGGCGCCCCGCCGCACGCGGCCGAGCCAGGAGCCGGGCGGGACGACCAGGATCGCAGGGCTGCCGGCGAGCGCCGCGCCGAGGGCCGGGCGCAGCAGCGCGCCGAGCGGGGCGAGGCAGGCAGTGCGGCCCTCCTCCTTCAGCGCGACGATGAGGCGGCGCACCGTGCCCTCGTACGGGGCCCCGGTGACGACGAGGAGCGGATCGTCCGGCGGCCCGACGACGCGGGTCAGCAGTGACGCCGAGGCGGCCGCGTCGACCGAGCAGTCCGGGCAGGGCGCCCGGCTCGTCGGCTCTCCGCAGGCGGGGCACTCCAGCGGGAGGAGGACGGCGAGGGCGTCGAGCAGGTGATCGGAGAGCATTCCTCCACGCTCGCCGACCGAGCCGCGGCGCGGGGTGCGGATCCGTCGGGCCGGGACGATCCGCCCGCTGGACGAACCTGGGGAGGAGCATCCGGAGCGCGCCGCCGCCGTGGGTAGTCGCCGCCGGGGACAGGACCCGTCAGGACCCCATGCCGGTCTGCGCCGCGAGCAGCCGGATGTCCGTCGCGATCGTCTGCCAGGCCGAGCCCCGCTGCTGCCGGAGCTCCCCGCCCTCGGCGAGGATGCGGACCTGGGTCGAGGTGTTGCCCGCGGCGATCTGGACCGTGCCCGTCGTCGTGCCGAGCGCCGTGGCGCCTCCGCCGAGGAGGTTCATCGTGACCGCGTCCTCCCCCGTCGAGCCTCGGACGACCGAGACCACGTCGAGCTCGTCCGTCCAGGCCGCGGCGACCGCGGTCCCCAGGGTCGAGCGGAGGACGACCGGCTCGCCGACCGCCACCGGGTCGCCGTCGCGCGAGCGGGTGATGCCGGCCACCAGCACTGTCGCCTGCTGCCCGTCCTGGGCGAGCGCCAGCATCCGGGTGCCGTCGCGGGACACCGCGATCGAGGCGAGCGACTCGACCTCGCTCCAGGCCGTCGCGACCTGCATCGAGCGTGAGCCGTCCGCGGAGTACGCCACAAGCTGCCCGGGCGAGGCCGAGGGCACGGACCAGACGTACCCGAGCGGATCGATGGTCGGCGCGACGAGGCCCGAGCGCGCGTCGAGCAGGACGTCGCCGCCGTCCGGATCCACGAGGCTCACGCCCGCGGTGGTGAGCACGGCGGCGGCCGCGTCGGAGTCGGCCCCGCGCTGCTCACCGAGCACCGCGGCCATCGGCTGCAGCGCCTCGATCCGATCCGAGATCCCGAGGCCGGCCAGGCCGGAGGAGCCGAGGAAGCCGAAGGCGTCGTCGGTCAGCACGAGCGGCCGGGTGTCGACGCGGGGCGAGGTCGGCAGCCCGGTGACCTCGGAGGGGACGTCGATCGGGTTCTGCTCGACCGAGAGCGCGACGCCGGTGACGTTGGAGACGTTCGCGAGGCTCCGGTTCAGCTGCAGGGCCATCAGCCGCCACTGCGCCGGATCGGCCTCGAGCGCGGCCGGGTTCAGGTCGACCACGGCCCGCTGCGACTCGACCGGCACGGTCTCGGCCGCCAGCGTCGTCCCGGTCGGGAAGGCCGACACGACGGCGGCGGAGTCCCGCAGCCACGGTGTGGGGCCGCGCAGCAGCTCGGTGACGATCGTGGTGCTGGTGGAGCTGTCGGCGCGCGAGGCGAACCAGCGCAGGTCCGGCACGAGGTACTGGTATCCGGGGTCGAAGAAGTAGAGGGCGTGCGTCGAGAAGACCTGCTCGAACGTGGTGCGGTCGATCACGACACCGCTCGGCGGCGCGCTGATGCGCCACTCGCCGTTCTCCTGGACGAAGCCGTAGTCGAGGGTCAGGCCGGCCGTGGTGGCGAGGTCGGTGTAGACGCCGGTCGCGTCGACTTCGGCGACGGGCGTGATCGTCAGCGAGAGCGTGGAGCCCGACTGCGGCGAGGCGGAGCGCTGGCCCTCGTCGACCGTCACGTGCTCGCCCGGCGTCCAGTCGGCGCCGGTGGAGAGGAACTCCCGGGCGATCTTGTAGTTGCTCTGCGGGCTCGACGCGGCGTCGATGAAGCCGGTGAGGATGTCGCGCTGCGACGCACCGACGGCGGGTCCTGACGGGAGGAAGTCGTACTGGAGGTCCTGCGGCGCGGTGTCGGGCCGTCCGACTCCGACGTCGCCGTCCCTCGGGATGCCGGCGCACCCGGCGAGCCCGAGCGCGAGCAGCGCGGCGGCCGCGGCGGCACGGAGGACGCCGCGCCTCACGGGAGCACCCCCGCGGCCCCGACCGGAGGAGCCTGCAGCGGCGGGAGGACGATCGGCCCGCTGTAGGCCTGCTCGCCCGCGTCGACCGGGGGCAGCGGGAGCGGCGAGGCCTCGATCCGCTCGCCGCGGTGCCGGGGCACGGTGAGGCGGAAGCAGGCGCCGCGGTCCGGCACGGACCAGACCTGCAGCCAGCCGTGGTGCAGGGCCGTGTCCTCCTGCGCGATGGAGAGGCCGAGGCCGGTGCCGCCGAGCGTGCGGCGGCGGGACGGATCGGCGCGCCAGAAGCGGTCGAAGACGCGCACGACCTCCTCGCTGCTCATGCCGTGGCCGTAGTCGCGCACGGCGAGGGCGACCGCGCTGGCGTTGCTGTCGACGGTGACCACGACCTCGCGGCCGTCGCCGTGCTCGATCGCGTTGCCCAGCAGATTGCGGACGATCCGGCGGATGCGGCGCGGATCGAGGTCGGCGTCGAAGTAGCCGCCCGGGGCGGAGAGCGTGAGCCGGGAGCCGTTCGCCTCCGCGATCCCGCGCATCGCCTCGATCTCGTCACCGGCCAGCTTCACCAGGTTGACCGGCTCGAGCTCGAGCTCGGCCGACCCCGCGTCGTGGCGGGAGATCTCGAGCAGGTCGGCGAGGAGGCTCTCGAAGCGGTCGATCTGGCTGTGCAGCAGCTCGACCGTGCGCTCGGCGACCGGGGCGAAGTCCTCGCGCTGGTCGTAGAGCACGTCCCCGGCCAGCTTCATCGTCGTCAGCGGCGTGCGGAGCTCGTGCGAGACGTCCGAGACGAAGCGCTGCTGGACCCGGCTGAGCGTCGCGAGCTCGCTGATCCGGTCCTGCAGGCTGTCCGCCATGCCGTTGAAGGACCGGGCGAGGGTCGCGATCACGTCCTGGCCCCGCTCCGGGATCCGCACGTCGAAGTCGCCGGCGGCGAGGCGCTGGCTCGTCTCTGCCGCGACCCGCACCGGGGCGACGACGATCCGCACGACGACCCAGCTGACCGCTCCGATCAGCAGGATGAGCAGGATCCCCGCCACGTTGAGCACCTGCTGCACGAACTGGAGGGTGCGCTCCGCGTCCGCGAGGGAGTAGCCGATGTACAGCTCGTAGCGCCCGGCCGAGCTCGGCAGCTCGAGGGTCGAGCCGACGAGGATGCCCGGCTGCTGCTGACCGGAGGCGTCGAGCGTCACCGACTGCCAGTACTGCCCGTCGGAGCCCGCCTGCACCCGCTCGCGCAGCGCGTCGCTGATCACGCCGTTCTGCAGCTCGCGGTTGTAGATGTCCTGGGGCGCCAGCGACGACGCCTCCTGGTCGGGCGAGCGCACGACGGCGATGAGCGCGGAGGAGGAGGCGTCCCGGACGGCGGTGCGCACCGAGCTCATCACCTCCTCCATGTCCTGGCGGGTGGAGACGGTGGCGGCGTCGAGGTAGCCCTGCGCGGCCCGGGTCGCGCGCGACGTGTCGCCCGTGACCTGCGTCAGCCGCGACTGGAACAGGTTGTCGCTGATGCTGTACGAGAGGTAGACGCCGGTCGAGCCGATGGCGATGCCGCTGAGCAGGACCGTGATCGCGACCGCGCGGAACTGCAGCGACGTGCGCCACACCCCGAGCACGCGGCGGGGCCACCGGCGAACGTCGGGAGCGGCGAGGCGGCGCACGGTCAGCTCGGGAGGACGGCGCCGGCGCGGTAGCCGACGCCGCGCACGGTCATCACGATGCGGGGGTCGTCCGGGTCCTTCTCGACCTTGGCGCGCAGGCGCTGGACGTGCACGTTCACGAGGCGGGTGTCGGCCTTGTAGTGGTAGCCCCAGACCTGCTCGAGCAGCATCTCGCGGGTGAAGACCTGCTGGGGCTTGGAGGCGAGGGCGAGGAGGAGGTCGAACTCGAGCGGGGTCAGGCCGATGCGCGTCTCGCCGCGGCGGACCTCGTGGCCGGCGACGTCGAGGCTCAGGTCGCCGACCTGCAGCACCGCGTTCGCGGCGGCGGTGGCGGGTCGCAGGCGCGTCTTGATCCGCGCGACGAGCTCCTTGGGGTCGAACGGCTTGACCATGTAGTCGTCGGCGCCGGACTCGAGGCCCTGCACCACGTCCGCCGTGTCGGACTTGGCCGTGAGCATGATGACGGGGACGCCGGACTCGCCGCGGATCGCGCGGCACACCTCGATCCCGTCGATCCCGGGCAGCATCAGGTCGAGCAGGACCAGGTCCGGCCGGGCCCGCCGGAAGGCCTCGAGGGCGCCGGAGCCGTCCGCGCAGAAGGAGACGTCGTACCCGTCGGCGCGCAGGACGATGCCGATCATCTCGGCCAGGGCGGCGTCGTCGTCGACCACCAGAATGCGCGCGCTCATCGGTCTGCTCTTCCTCGTCTCGGGTCGCGCCCGCCCACGGCGCGCACGGTGACCGCCCCAGGCTAACCGACGCACCTCCCCGCGGGCGGGGAGCGGGCTCTGCGGGCGAAGGGGGTCCGCTCGGGGGAGGACCCGGCCCACAGGCCTGTGACAGCATGGAGGGGATGACCGACGCAGCTCAGTGGCCCCCGCCCGCAGGGCGTCCGGACGACGCGGCCGTCCCGGCGCAGGACGGCGACCGGCGCACGCCGCCGCCCGCTCCCGTCGCCCCGTCCTGGTCGCCCGCGCCGCCGAGCGCAGGTCCCGTACCGCCCGGTCCCGCCGGAGGCTCCTGGACGGCCGGATCCGGCGCCGGCCCCTGGCCGCCCGGTCGCCCCGCTCCCGGCTGGACTCCCCCGCCCAGGCCCGGCCTCGTGCCGCTGCGCCCGCTCGGCTTCGGCACCCTGCTCGGCGCCCCGTTCCAGGTCCTCCGCCGCAGCCCCCGCACGACCCTGGGCGTCGCTCTGCTGGTGCAGGGCCTCGGGTCGGTGCTCGCCCTGGCGGTCTACGGCCTGATCGCGGTGCTCGCCGTCGGGCGCATCGCGCAGGCGGAGTCCGCCGACCGCGACGCCGTCGGCGCGGGGTCCCTCGCGGTCGTGGTCCTGGCCGCCCTCATCCCGCTCGCCGTCTCGCTCGCCAGCGGGGCCCTGGTGCAGGGCGTGGTCGTGCTCGAGGTCACCCGCGGCGTCCTCGGCGAGCGGGCGACCTTTCGACAGCTGCTCGCCCGGCTGCGGGGCCGCTTCTGGGCGCTGATCGGCTGGACGGTCCTGCAGGGTGTCGGCTACCTCCTCCTGGTTCTCCTCGCCGTGGCGCTGGCCGTGCCGCTGTTCGTCATCGGAGCGATGGACGGGACGTCGAGCGCGATCGTCGGCGGGATCCTGGTGCTCGTCGGCTCCGGCCTGGTCGCCCTCGCGCTGGGCGTCTGGCTGTCGACGAAGCTCGCCCTGGTGCCGAGCCTGATCGTCGTCGAGCGGCTGCCGCTGCGCCGCGCGGTGGCGCGCTCCTGGCGGCTGGTGGCGGGCGGCTTCTGGCGCACCTTCGGCGCGCTCGCGCTGATGACCGTGATCATCCAGGTCGCGGGCCAGATCGTGGCCACACCCTTCAGCCTGCTCATCCCGATCGCCGGCGCCCTGATCGCCCCGACCGATCCGGATGCGCAGCTCGTCACCTCGCTGGTGGTCACGATCGCCTCCGTCGCCGTGGGCTTCGTGATCGGCGCCGTCGGAACGGTGCTCCAGTCGGCCGTGACGGGCCTGGTCTACCTCGACCGCAGGATGCGCCGCGAGGGCTTCGACCTGGTGCTGATGCGCCACGTCGAGGAGCGCGCAGCGGGACGCCCCTCCTCCGATCCCTTCCCCGTGCCGGAGCGCCCGTGATCCTCGCCGCGGCCCCTCTCGAGCCCGACGCGGAGCAGGCGCGCCGCCTCCTCCTCGAGGAGCTCGCCGACCCGCGCTACCGGGCGGCCGAGCCGACCCTCTTCGACCGGGTGGTGCAGGCGGTGCGCGACTGGTTCGCCTCCCTCACGCTGCAGGGCGACGGCCCGCCGGTGCCGATCGCCGCGGTGATCGGCGTGCTGGTCCTCGTGGCGCTCGTGGTCGCGGCGCTCGTCATCGCCGGACGGCCCCGCGCCGGGCGCCGCAGCACCGTCACGGGAGCCGTGCTCGCCGACGACGACACCCGCTCGGCCGCGACCCTCCGCTCGCTCGCCGAGGCCGCGGCCGCCCGCGGGGACTGGGACGAGGCCCTCGTCGAGCGCTTCCGCGCTCTGGTGCGCTCCCTCGACGAGCGGACCGTCCTGCGGGTCTCGCCCGGCACCACCGCGCTCGGCCTGGCGTCGCGCGCCTCCGCCGCCTTCCCCTCCTCCGCCGCCGCGCTGCGCCGTACAGCCGACGACTTCGACCGCGTGCGCTACCTCGGGCAGCCCTGCGGCCCGGCCGAGTACGAGCGGGTCGCGGCACTGGACCGCGAGCTCGACGCGGCCTCGCCGGTCCTCGACGCCCTGGCGGCGCCCCGGTGAGCGCCGACACGGTCTCCAGCCCGACCCTCGGCGCACTGCTGCGCCGCGGACGGGTGTGGGCGCTCCTCCTGGTGATCGTCGCGGTCGGCACTCTGCTGCTCACCGTCGCGACCGGGACCCGGGTGGCCGCTCCGGACCTCGACGTCGACAGCGCGACCCCGGACGGCGCCCGCGCGCTCGCCGAGGTGCTGCGCGATCAGGGCGTCGAGGTCGTCCGCGCCGACGACCTCGACTCCGCTCTCGCCGCTTCGTCCACCGACACGACACTGCTCGTCGACGACCCGGACGTCGCCCTCGACGAGGCCCAGTACCGCCGGCTCGCCCGCGCCTCCGCGTCGCTCGTCCTGGTGACCCCGGGGGGTGCCGCGCTGGACGCCCTGCTGCCGGCCGTCCGCTTCGCCGGCTCCCCGGCGGGCGACGGCCCCTTCCGCGCCGAGTGCCCGCTCCCCGCGGCCGAGCGCGCCGGGACGCTGCCCGCCGGAGGGAGCACCTACCGGATCCTCGACGACGGCGACGCCGTCGGCTGCTTCCCCTCGGGCGACGACGGCTTCCTGCTCGTGAGCACCGGGTTCCCGCAGGGGGCCGAGGTCACCGCGATCGGCGACGCCGACCTCCTCCGCAACGGCACCATCGGCCAGGACGGCCGCGCCGCCCTCGCGCTCGGACTGCTCGGCGGCGAGGACCGGCTGGTCTGGTACCGCGCCGGAGCCGCCGACGAGGCGAGCACCACTCCCGCACCCGCCGACCTCGCCCCCGGCTGGGTCACCCCGGCCCTCCTGCTGCTGGTGGCCGTCTTCGTCGCCTCCGCCGTCTGGCGCGGCCGTCGGCTCGGCCCGCTCGCGGTCGAGCCGCTGCCGGTCGTCGTGCACGCCAGCGAGACGGCCCGTGGCCGCGCCCGGCTCTACGCTCGCGGAGCCCTGCGGCCCCGCGCCCTCGATGCGCTGCGCATCGGCACCCTCCGGCGCACGGCCGCGCTCCTGGGACTCGCTCCGGCGACCGGAGTCGACGAGATCGTCGCCGTCGCCGCCGAGCGCCTCGGCCGCGATCCGACCGCGCTGCGTCGGCTTCTCGTCGACGACCTGCCGGCCGACGACGCCGCCCTCGTCGCCGCCTCCGACGAGCTCCTCCGCTTCGAGAGCGCGCTCCGCGCCGCCCTCTCCCCGACGACCGCCCGACGACCGGAAGGCCCCTCCCGATGAGCGACACCACCCCCTCCGCCCGCGACGCGGCGCCGGTCTCCGACGACGACCTGCGCGCCGAGCTCGACCGGGTCCGCGCCGAGGTCGGCCGCGCGGTCGTCGGTCAGGACGGCGCCGTCTCCGGGCTCCTGATCGCCCTGCTCGCGGGCGGGCACGTCCTGCTCGAGGGCGTCCCCGGAGTCGCGAAGACTCTCCTCGTGCGCGCCCTGTCCGTCTCGCTCGGCCTCGACACCCGCCGGGTGCAATTCACGCCGGACCTGATGCCCGGCGACATCACCGGCTCCCTCGTCTACGACGCCTCCACCTCCGGCTTCGCCTTCCGCGAGGGCCCGGTCTTCACGAACCTCCTGCTGGCGGACGAGATCAACCGCACGCCGCCGAAGACCCAGGCCGCGCTCCTCGAGGCGATGGAGGAGCGCCAGGTCAGCGTCGACGGACGCACCCTGCCTCTGCCGGACCCGTTCCTCGTCGCCGCCACCCAGAACCCGGTGGAGTACGAGGGGACCTACGTGCTCCCGGAGGCCCAGCTGGACCGGTTCCTGCTCAAGCTCGTGCTCGACATCCCGCCGCGCGACGTCGAGGTGGAGGTGCTCTCGCGCCACGCCGCCGGGTTCGACCCGCGCGACCTCGACGCCGCGGGCGTGCGCCCTGTGCTCGACGCCGCCCGCCTTCGCGCCGCTCAGGCCTCGGCCCGGCGCGTCGGAGCCGGCCCCGACGTCCTCGGCTACATCGTCGACCTCGCCCGCGCCACCCGTGAGAGCCCGAGCGTCAAGCTCGGCACCAGTCCCCGCGGCTCGACCGCCCTGCTCGCGGCGTCCCGCGCCTGGGCGTGGCTCAACGGATACGGCTCGATCACCCCGGACCACGTGCAGGCGATGGTCCTGCCCGTGCTGCGCCACCGCATCCAGCTGGAGCCGGAGGCGGAGCTCGAGGGCGTCCGCACCGAGGCCGTCCTGGGCGGGATCCTGCAGCAGGTCCGCGTCCCGGTCTGAGCCGTGCACCTCACCGGACGCAGCGTCCTCGTCCTCCTCGTCGGCCTGGTGCCGGTCGTCCTGTTGGGCGGTCGCCCCGAGGTCGCCTTCGCCGTGCTCGGCCTCTGGCTCCTGGCCTGGGCGGCCCTCGTCGGGATCGACGTCGCGGTCGCGGGCTCGCCGCGTGCCGTCGTGCTCGAGCGGCGTGTGCCGGACCGGGTGCGGCTCGGCGAGCGGACCGAGGCGACCCTCCTGGTCACGAGCACCGGCCGCAGGAGGATCACGGGGGTCCTCCGCGACGCCTGGGAGCCGTCGGCCGGCGCCCTCGAGACCCGGTCGTCCCTGCGCCTGCCGCCGGGCGAGCGCCGCGCGGTGACCACGGTCCTGGAGCCGCTCCGCCGCGGCGAGCGCCGGGCGCTCCACGTCACCATCCGCTCCCGCGGGCCGCTCGGGCTGGCGGGCCGCCAGGCGACGCGGGCCGCGCCGGCCGTCGTCCGGGTGCTGCCCGCCTTCCGCTCCCGCCGCCACCTGCCCTCGCGCCTGGCGCGGCTGCGCGAGCTCGAGGGTCGGACCAGCGTGATGATCCGCGGCCAGGGGACGGAGTTCGACAGCCTGCGCGAGTACGTCCGCGGCGACGACGTCCGCTCGCTCGACTGGCGGGCGACCGCCCGGCGCCGGGAGCCGGTCGTCCGCACGTGGCGCCCGGAGCGCGACCGGCGAGTGATCGTCGTGCTCGACACGGGCCGCACCTCCGCCGCCCGGATCGAGGACGAGCCGCGCCTGGACACGGCGATCGAGGCCTCGCTCCTCCTGGCGGCCCTCGCCGCCTCGGCCGGCGACCGGGTCGACGTGCTCGCGTTCGACCGCACCCGGCGAGCCCGCGTGCACGGCGCCACCGGCACGGAGGTGCTGACCCGCGTGGTGGACGCCCTCGCCCCCGTGCAGCCCCAGCTCATCGAGACCGACTGGGCGGCGGTCCCCGCGCAGGTGCGCACCCTGGCCTCGCAGCGCTCGCTGGTGGTGCTGCTCACCGCGCTCGACTCGGTCGGCTCGGCGGAGGGGCTCCTCGCGGTGCTCCCGCAGCTCACCCGCGTGCACACGGTCGTGGTCGCCTGCGCGCTCGACCCCGAGCTGCAGCGGATGGCGGAGGACCGGAGCGACAGAGCCGCGGTCTACTCCGCCGCCGCCGCGGAGCGCTCGCTCGCGGACGTCGACCGGCTCTCGGCCGCCGTCCGCCGCCTCGGCGGGGACGTCGTGCTCGGCAGCCCCTCCGCCCTCCCGCCGGCCCTCGCGGACCGCTACCTCGCGCTCAAGGCGGCCGGACGGCTCTGACCTGCGCGAGCGGCCGTCGTCGGTCCCGAGCGCACCGCGACGACCCCGCTCCGACGAACGCGCTCGTCCGGCCGCGCTCAGCCGACTCCGCTCAGCCGGCCGCGATGCTCCGCGACCCGGCCTCGAACCGGTCGAGATCGCCCGTCTCCCCCGCCCGCACCGCGCGCCCGCCGACGACGATCATGTAGAAGAGGAACGCGCCGAGGGCGAGCGCCCCGATCCCGATCTTGAGCCACCAGGGCCAGGGCGCCGGAGTGACGAACCCCTCGATCACGCCCGAGACGAGCAGCACGAAGACCAGGCCGATCGCCACCGTGAACAGGCTCCGCGCGTCCTCGGCGAGCGCCTGGCCGAGGGTGCGCGCGCCGGGAGCGATCCAGGCCCAGAAGATCCGCAGGCCCGCGGCTGCGGCGACGAACACGGCCGTCAGCTCGAGCTGGCCGTGCGGCGCGATGTAGAGGAAGAACGTGTCGCCCTCCCCCACGTGGAACATCACCGCGATCGACGTGCCGAGGTTCTGCGCGTTCTGCAGCAGGATGTACGGCACGTAGACGCCGACGATCCCGAAGGCCACGCACTGCGCCGCGATCCAGGCGTTGTTGGTCCACACCTGCCCGGCGAACGAGGCGGCGGGGTTCTCGGAGTAGTAGTCGATGAAGTCGCCCCGGGCGAAGCGCCGCAGCTCCTCGTCATCGCCCAGCGCGGCGAGCAGGCGCGGGTCGCCGAGGATCCAGAGCGCGTAGAGCGTCGCCACCAGAGCGGTCGCGAGGGCGACGGCGAGCGTCAGCCAGCGCAGCCGGTGCAGAGCGGCGGGGAGCGAGAGGACGACGAAGCGGGAGACCGCGGCGAGCGGCTCGTCGCGCGTTCCGGTCAGGCGTCCCCTGGCCCGTGAGAGCGAGACGGCCAGCCGCGTCCCGACGGCCGTCGATCCGGCGGTGGAGGAGATCGCGGCGAGGTCCGCCGAGGCCGCCTGGTAGCGCTCGATCAGCTCGTCCGCCTCGGCTCCGGTCAGGCGGCGCCTGCGCGAGAGCTCGTCGAGGCGGGTCCACTGCGCAGCGCGTGCGGCCGAGAGAGCGTCGATGTCCATCTCCTGACAGGATAGCCAGGCACGCCGCGAGGCCGAGCATCCGGGAGGAGCACCGTGGAGGAGCAGCGGACCGAGTTCGACGACGCCGACCTGGTCACCGGCGAGGCGATCGCGCTCGAGGTGCCCGTCACCTCCTTCGTGCTCCGCGCGGTCGGCGCGATCATCGACCTGATCGCGGAGCTCCTGCTCGCGCTGGGCCTGTTCCTGCTGGTCTCCTCCCTCTCCGGGGACGGCGGCCTCGACCCCGCCGCCTCGGCCGCCGTGGCGATCGCTGCCCTCGTCATCGCCGTGGTGATCGTGCCCGTCACCGTCGAGACGGCCAGTCGCGGCCGCTCGCTCGGGAAGCTGACCGTCGGTGCTCGCGTCGTCCGCGACGACGGCGGCTCCATCGGCTTCCGGCACGCCCTCGTCCGCGGCCTCACCGGCGTCCTCGAGATCCTGATGAGCTTCGGCGGGCTCGCCGCCGTCGTCGGCCTCCTCTCGCGCCGGTCGCGCCGGCTCGGCGACGTCCTCGCGGGCACGCACAGCCAGCTCGAGCGCGTCCCCCGCGCGGAGCCGCTGGTCGTCGAGATCCCGGAGCCGCTGCGGGGCTGGGCCGTCACGGCGGACACCGCGCGCCTCCCCGACGCCCTGGCGCGCCGACTGGCGCAGTTCCTCCGCCAGCGCCACGGCATGACGGAGCCCTCGCGCTCGCAGCTCGCCGCCGCACTGGCCGACGAGACCGCCGTCCACGTCTCCCCGCTGCCCGCCGCGCCCGCGGAGGACTTCCTCCTCGCCGTGGCCGCCCTCCGCCGGGCACGGGAGGAGCGCGCCCTGCTCCTGTCCGACCAGCGCCTCGAGCGGCTGGCCCCCGTGCTCTCGAGCACACCGCGCGGCTTCCCCGAACGCCCCTGAGGCGCGCGGCAGCGGCCTAGGCGGGCCCCGCGCCGTAGCGGACGGTCTCCCAGCCGCGCGGGACGAGGAGCCGCCGGTCGTGCTCGGCGCAGAGGTCGTAGCCGTGCGGATCCGGCGCAGGACTCAGCGGCCCGACCGCCACCAGCGAGTCGCGGTAGTCGTAGGTCAGCGTGACGACGGCCTGCGCGCGGCAGCCCGTCCGCGAGCAGTGCCGTCCGGTCATCGCCGCCCACAGTAGCAATAGGCTGGAGCCATGCCCCGTGCTCGTCGTTCCGCCGCTCGCCCGACGAGCGGGTCGCGCGGAGGCTCCCGGGACCGGCACGGCCGCGGCGCACGAGGGCCGATCACCGGTCCGCACCTCCCGCTGCTGCAGACCCGCTCCGACTTCTTCGAGGCGACGATCGGCTCGGCCTTCGACTACCTCCGCGGCACCTGGCCGGAGGAGCTCGCCGGCATCCGGGTCGACGTCGCGGCGACTCCCGACGTCGATCCCGACCGGTTGCAGGGCACGGGCATCGCCCGGTGGCGCGTCGACCACGCCGCGCGCCGCATCACGCTCTACCGCGTGCCGATCGAGCGCCTGGCGAAGCTGCACCGCCGCGACGAGTGGCACCAGCGCATGCTGATCGAGAGCTACGTGTTCCGCGCCGTCGCGGAGCTGCTCGGCCGCGACCCGTGGGACATCTCCCCGGACCGCTACCGGCACCCCTGAGGCGCCGGCACCTTCGCGGCGCCGCCACCACTGGGGTGCCGCCGCCCCGCGTCTCAGTGCGAGTAGACGGTGATCGGCGAGGAGAGCGGTCCCGGCGGCACGATCGGGTACGAGGCGATCCGCCCGTCCCGCGCGATCGAGACCGAGGCCTGCACCGGCTGGGTGCTGCTGACGACCGCGCCGTCGCCGTCCAGCGGGGTCGCGAGAGCCGCGAACGGACCCAGCTCGAGCGTGCGGGTGCCGCCCGGCGACGCAATCTCGACCGAGGCGGTCGAGTCGCTGCCGTTGACCAGGTGCAGTCGCGCGTCGCCCTCGCCCGTGCCGGCGACGCCGAACGGCGTCGTGGTCGCGGTGCCGGAGGCGAACCAGGCGAAGTCCGTCCCGGCCGAGCCGGTCGAGGTCGTCCGCCCCGCCGCGACGATCGGCTGGTCGGCCCGCAGGACGATGCGGTAGGAGCCGTCCGCCAGGCCCGTGAGCGGGACCTCGCCGACGAGACCGGCCGGGACGACGACCTGGGTGGAGGCGCCGGACCCGCTCGGGTCCTCGTTGGTCACCTCGACCGAGACCGTGCTGTCGGCGTCGCCGGGGGTGAGGATGCGCAGCACGGGGCTGCCCGCGCCGCCGCTGCCGTCGTCGCTCGCGGTCTCCGCCGGAGGCGACGTGACGGTGAAGCCGGCGATCACGGCGAGCGTGTCCGGGCCGGCGGAGGGTCCGGTGGTCTCGACGCCCTCCGGGGTGAGGCCGGAGATGGCGCTGCTCTGCAGGCTCGCGGCGACCTCGCCGCCCCGGGCGGTCACGTGCACGACGGGCTGGACGACTCCGGGAGCGAGCCCCGCGAGCGGGAGCGCCCGGACCGCTCCGGCCGGAACGACGACGCCCGTGGCGCCGGTGGCCTGGACGGTGCCGGTCTCAGAGAAGAGCGTGAGGTCGACGGTGGAGGCGACCTCGCTCGGGTTCGCCAGGATCAGCACCGAGGTGCGCCCGACGTCGGTCGAGCCGGCCACGAGCCAGCTGTCGGCGGAGGGCTCGGCGCAGGCGCGGGCCGACAGTCCGGAGAGGGTGTCCGTCCCGATGGCCTGGACGGTGGCTCCGCCCGGGGCTGGGTCGGAGCCCGCGGGCACGCTCAGACCGGTGATGCCGGTGCCCGGTGCGGCGACGTCGTCCTCGTCGAGGACCGTGGGGTCGGAGGTGGAGCCCTCGGGCCGGACCGCGGTCGCCGCGCCGTCGAGGGCGCGCAGCTGCTCCGGCTCTCCGGCGTCGATCAGATCGCCGCCGCAGACCAGCGAGCTGTCGGCCGCGACGGGCGTCACGACGACGCCCTCCGCGGCGCTCGAGACCAGGGGGGACGGGAGGAGCTGGGGCACGACCACGGCGGCCGCGGCGATCACGACTCCGGCCGCGCCCACGGCGCCGCGCAGGGCCGTCCGGCGCCGACGGGCGGCCGACGGGGCGCGATCGGGGGCCGAGGCCGCGGCGCGGTCGGCGCGGCGCTCCGCGCGGGAGCGGCGGGCGGAGGACTCGGGCATCTGCTTCTCCTGGTCGGCGGGGTCAGACATCGTCGTTCCCGTCGTCGAACTGGCCGGTGGCCTCGCCCGGCTCGTCGTCGATCCCGGCGACCGCGCCGCTGGAGCGGCCCCGCTCGAGGGAGAGCCCGGTGGGCACCGCCAGCAGGAGCGCGACGACGAAGACGAGGAGGAGGGCGATCGTGTAGGCGATCCCGAAGGGTCCGACCACGCCGGACGGAGCGGCCTCGGTGCGGGTCCCCTCCGTGTCGACGGCCGTCCAGAGGAGCCCGTAGCGGGTGTCGCCGACGGCCGAGAAGGCCGCGTTGCCGTCGAGGGAGACGGCCGCCCGCGCACGCACGGCGGCGGCCGCGTCACCGACCTGGGTGCCGGCCGGCTCGGTCAGCACGACGAAGCGCACGCCGAGGCTCTCGAGCGCTGCGGGGACGTCGTAGCCCGTCCGCGAGACGAGGTTGCCCGCCAGCTCGTCGATCGCGTCCGTGCTCTCGGCGCCGGTGTTCGCGAGGGTCGACTGCTGGTCGAGGGTCGCGCCCGCCCCTCGCTCCAGGCGGGCGAGGACGCCGCCGTCCGCCTGTGGAACGAGCACGATCGTGCCCACCCGCGGGTCGTTCTGGGCCTCGGCCGCCACATAGGCGGGAAGCGAGCGGTCCGACGTGGTCGACACGGAGGTGCCGGCACCGGTCGGGAAGGCCACAGCGAGCGGACCGACCAGTGCTGCTGCGGCGGCCGTGACGACGAGCGCCGGCACCACGCGCACCGAGCGCACGGCGGCGAGCGAGAGCGACGCGCCGATCACCAGGCCGAGCCAGTAGAGGCTGAGACCGGTGCCGCTCCAGACGGAGACCGCTTCGGAGCCGGTGGTCGCGACCTGCACGCCCTGGGCGAGCGAGGCGGTCACCAGACCGGCCGCCGCGACGCCGACTCCGCCGAGGGCCGAGAGGTTGTTCGGGAGGAGGAGGGCGGCCAGCGCCGCGACGATCAGCGGCACGACGAGCACGGCCGTGACCAGCGGGGCGGCGGAGACACCGATCCCCAGGCCGCCGAGGAACGCGAGCCATCCGTCGGGCGGACCGGCCGGGAAGCCGGCGAGCAGCGCGACGAAGTCCGACTGCGCGGAGGGCAGCGGGACGCCCGGATCGGCGAGGACTCCGAGCCAGTCGCCTCGCGGTGCGCGGGCGACCACCAGCGGGAAGAGCAGGACCGCCGCAGGGATCGGCAGGCCGAGGAAACGGCCGATCCGCCGCCCCGAGGTCGCGACGACGACGAGCCAGATCACCAGGAGCGGCACGGCCAGCACCGGCGCGCACGCCACGACGGCCGCGGCCAGGATCGAGGCGCTCGCGGAGGCGGACCACGAGCGGTACGCGCCGAACCCGGCGAAGAAGAGCCAGGGCAGCAGCACGTGCACCAGCAGGGGGGCGGGGCGTCCGTCGGCCTGCGCGGCGAAGAAGGCCGGGGCGAGGACGTAGACGAGGGCTCCGGCGGCGCGGGCGGTCGCGCGCGGGGTGAGCCGCGCGATCATCAGCCAGGCGCCGAGGGCGGCAGCGGGGAGTGCGACGAGGTAGAGCAGCACCATCGAGTAGCTGGGCGACCAGAACGTCAGCGAGCCGAGCACCGCGAGGACGGCGGCGAACGGGTCCGCCGCGCCGATGAACCCGGATCCGAGATCGCGCCAGCCGTAGGCCGCGTTGCGCCACAGCTCGCCGGCCGTCGGCGAGAGCGTCAGCAGACCGCCGCCGCTGAGCGCGGGAGCGGCGAGGAGCGGCGTGTAGATCACCAGGCCGGCGAGCGCCGCGACGAGGACGACCCACACTCCCCCACCCTGGAAGAAGTGCAGAGGATGGCGGTCCCGCCCGGCCTGCACGCGCACCGCGTCGTGGCGCACCGAGCGCAGCTGCCGCACCACGTCCAGCGGGATGCGCAGCGGCGCGACGGCCTTCCACCCCACGTTCTTCGACGAGCGCAGCACCGTGCGGGCCCGGAGCACCTTCGTCCCCCCGAAGGCGACGACGAGGGCTGCGAGCAGCTCTCCTCCGACCAGCCCCGGCTGCTTGCGCAGCAGGCGCACGACCGCGCGGCCGATCGCCAGGGGGACGAGCGAGAGCCAGTGCAGGAGGAGGAGCACGACGGGCGCGTAGGCGAGCCGGCGGTGCAGCTGCGCGGTGCGGTGCTGGCGCGTGCGGCGCCGCTCCCCGCTGTCGATGCGGCGGCCGTCGGGGCGCTGCAGCCCGATGCGGGCGGTGGTGACGCGGGCGTCCGGCACACGGCTGACCCGGTGCCCGGCGAGCCGGGTGCGGATCGAGAAGTCGAGGGCGTCGTCGACGACCGGCAGGCCGGGGTCGAAGCCGCCGAGCTCCTCCCAGAGGGAGTGGCGCACGAGCATGCCGCCGGCGGCGACGGCCAGGACGTCGGGCGTGGAGTCGTGCTGGCCCTGGTCGAGCTCGTCCTCGACGAGGTGGACGGTCGTGCCGTGCTTGGTGATCGACTCGCCGTAGCTGCGGATGTAGCCCGAGCGCGTCCAGTCCATGATCTTGGGGCCGGCGACCGCGACGGAGGGGGCGACCTCGACCGCTCCCAGCAGCGCCGCGAGGGCTCCGGGCTCGGGGGCGGAGTCCTGCGCGAGCAGCCACAGCCACTCGTCCTCTCCGGCCGGCGGCTGCATCACGCGGACCGCGCGCGCCACGGCCTGGCCGAAGGGGAGGTGCTCGGCGACCTGCACGAGCTGCGTCGGGCCCCAGGACGCGAGGAGCTCGTCGGTCGAGTCCTTCGAGCCGCCGTCGACGAACACCGTCGCGTCGGGCTGACGGGTCTGCGCCCGCAGGGCCGCGAGGGTTCGTTCCAGATAGGCCGCGCCGTTGCGCGCGACGAGGACGGCGGTGACTCGTGGATACATCGCGGACCACCCTAAGCGATGCCGCCGCGCCGCCCGCCTGCGGCTCGCCGCCCCGTCGAACGGGTCACGGCGAGGAGGTGACTAC
Source organism: Rathayibacter sp. AY2B3 (assembly GCF_002931755.1). NCBI lineage: Bacteria > Bacillati > Actinomycetota > Actinomycetes > Micrococcales > Microbacteriaceae > Rathayibacter > Rathayibacter sp. AY2B3. Next base: position 40,071 of record NZ_PSUG01000007.1, read on the forward strand.
GCCCGGCGGCGCAGCTTCCGGCGCTCGCGCTCGGACAGGCCGCCCCAGATGCCGAAGCGCTCGTCGTTCTCGAGTGCGTACTCGAGGCACTGCGCCCGGACCTCGCACGACGTGCAGATCTTCTTGGCGTCGCGGGTCGAGCCGCCCTTCTCGGGGAAGAAGGCCTCGGGGTCGGTCTGCGCGCAGAGCGAGTCGACCTGCCAGGAGAGCGCGCCCCCCGGCGCCTCGGTCGCGGTGTCGATCCCGGGTCGGACCCCGGGCACGCCCAGGCGGACCGGATCGACGAACCAATCCTCGGGGACTCCGGAGTGCTGTTCCGGAAGCGTCATGCCGTCTCCTACCCCGCCTGCGAACCGATGATCGGCGGCCGCTCCTCCCGGAGCCGCTGCCTAGGTAATTACAGCGGTGTCATTCGCTCAGGTCAAGTCGCGGACCATAAACCCTCAACCCGCCGTGGAGGGTTCACGACACACCGGCGTGTCGCGAACGTGAGATCCGGTCAGGCGGTCGCGGCGCTCCGTGCGCGCCAGGCGCTCTCCACCATCTCGGCGACGGTGTGCCGCATCTCCCAGCCCAGGTCGCGGGCGGCCGTCTCGCCGGAGGCGACGATGCGGGGCGGATCGCCCGGCCGCCGCGGGACGACCTCGGGCGTGAAGGCGATGCCGGTGCTGTCGGCGATCGCGCGCATGATCTCGCCGACGGAGGCCCCGGATCCGCTGCCCAGGTTGTAGACCGGGTCGATCGGCTCCCCGGCGGCCAGGCGGCGCGCCGCGGCGACGTGCGCGAGCGCCAGGTCGGCGACGTGAATGTAGTCGCGGACGCAGGTGCCGTCCGGCGTCGGGTAGTCGTCGCCGTTGATCCTCGGCGTGCGGCCCTCCAGCAGCGCCTCGAAGACGAGGGGGAAGAGGTTGTGGGGGCTCGTGTCGTAGACGTCCGGGTAGCCGGACCCGACGACGTTGAAGTAGCGCAGGGAGGCGTGCCGGACGCCGTGCGCGCGCCCCGCGTCCGCGAGCAGCCACTCGCCGATCAGCTTCGACTCGCCGTAGGGCGACTCCGGGCTCTTGGGGGTGTCCTCGGTGACGATCTCGACGTCGACCGCGCCGTAGACGGCAGCGCTCGAGGAGAAGACGATCGAGGAGACCCCGGCGCGCTCCATCGCCGCCAGTACGCGCAGGGTGCCGGTGACGTTCTGCTCGTAGGTGTGCAGGGGGCGCTGGACCGAGACGCCGGCGTACTTGAACCCGGCGACGTGGACGACGCCCTCGATGTCGTGCTCGGCGAGCACGCGGTCGAGCAGGGCCTCATCGAGGATCGAGCCCTGATGGAACGGGACGCCCTCGGGCACGAACGACGCGTGCCCCGACGAGAGGTCGTCGAGGACGACGGGGTCGATGCCCTGCTCCGAGAACGCGCGCACCACGTGCGCCCCGATGTACCCGGCTCCCCCGGTGACCAGCCATGCCATGTGGATCCTCCTCGGTGCGGGCCCGCGACTGCGCGCGCCGGAAGACACCCTAGCGGCGGGGATCGACGGGACGGATCGGCCGGATCACGATGGGGAGCGATATCCTGCCGCCGTGCTCCGTTCCGTCGCCCTCCTCGCCCTGCCCGGCCTCGCGCCGTTCGAGTTCGGGGTCGTCTGCGAGGTGTTCGGGATCGATCGCGGCGCCGACGGAGGTCCCGCCCTCGACTTCCGGATCGCCACTCCCGATCCGGGCCCCGTCCGGACGAGCCTCGGGTTCGACCTGCTGATCGCCGATGGTCTCGACACGGCCCGGGACGCGGACCTGATCGCCGTCCCCGCCCACGGACGCGGGCCCGCCGACGAGCGGGTGCTCGACCTCCTCCGCGAGGCCCACGAGCGCGGCGCGTGGATCCTCAGCGTCTGCAGCGGGGCCTTCACGCTGGCGCAGGCGGGCCTGCTCGACGGCCGGCGCGCGACCACCCACTGGATGCACGCCGCAGAGCTCGCCCGGCGCTTCCCCTCCGTCACGGTGGACCCGGAGGTCCTCTACGTGCAGGAGGGGCGCATCGTGACGAGTGCGGGCACCGCGGCCGGGATCGACGCGGCGCTGCACGTGGTGCGCGAGGAGCTGGGCGCGACGGCGGCGGGCGTCGTCGCCCGGCGGATGGTCGTGCCCCCGCAGCGCCACGGCGGGCAGGCGCAGTTCCTGCGGACCCCCGTTCCCGAGGCGCGCGCGGACTCGCTGGCCGAGGTCACCGAGTGGATGCTGGAGCACCTCGACGAGGACCTCTCGATCGAGGCGCTCGCCCGTCACGCCCTGATGGCTCCCCGAACCTTCGCGCGCCGCTTCCGCGCCGACCTCGGCACGACTCCGCTCGCCTGGCTCACCCGCCAGCGCCTCCTCCGGGCCCAGGTGCTGCTGGAGGAGACGGAGCTGACCCTCGAGGCGGTCGCCGCGCAGGTCGGCTTCGGCACGGCCGCGGTGATGCGCCACCACTTCACACGCATCCTGTCGACCACTCCCGCGGCCTACCGCCGCACGTTCGCCGCCTGAGCGGCCGGCACCGCGGTCGCGGGAGCGTCCGGGGTCAGACCGTCGCGACGAAGAGAGTGCCCCGTCCGGTGACGGCGAGTGCGCCCTCCGACGGGGTCACGAACACGCTGCCGCCGCGCTCGACGCGGACCGAGCCCTCGGCGCCCTCGAGCGAGAACGTGCCCTCGGTCGCGATCGCGATGGCGGGTCCGTGCAGGGCGACGCGGGCCGGCTCCTCCGACTCGGGCTGCACGACCGCGAGCACGAAGTCCGGGACGTCCGGGCGGTAGACGCGCACGCCCGGTCCGGCCTGCTCGGCCGGGAGGTAGGGCACGGGCAGCGGCGAGAACTCGAGCACGCTCACCAGCTCGGGGACGTCGATGTGCTTGGGCGTGAGCCCCCCGCGCAGCACGTTGTCGGAGGCGGCCATCAGCTCCACCCCCGTGCCCGCGAGGTACGCGTGGATGTTGCCGGCGGGCAGGTAGAGCACCTCGCCGCGGGCGAGGCGGACGCGGTTGAGCAGGAGCGAGAGCACGATGCCGGGGTCGCCCGGGTAGCTCTCGGCCAGGTCGCGGACCGTGGTCGTCTCGAGCCGGTCGTCGCCCGCGGAGGCCGCGACGACCGCGGACACCAGCGCCGCGACCTCGGCGCGGTCGCCGTCGGCGAGCAGCCAGGAGACGGCGCCGCGGAGGACCTCCGCGGGCTCGCCCTCGAGGGTCCGGGCGAACCGCGCGATCACGGCCGCCTCCTCCGCCGGGGCGCGTCCGGCCAGCTCGGCGAGCAGCGCCCGGGCGTCCGCCGGCTCGCGGAAGCCGCAGAGCGCGTCGAAGCTCTCGCTGAGCGCGTAGATCAGCTCGGGCTTGTGGAACGGGTCCTTGTAGTTGCGGTCGGCGGCGTCCCGCGGGATGCCGGCCTCCTCCTCCTCGACGAACCGGCGCCGGGCCCGCTCGGAGGAGGGGTGGGCCTGGAGCGACAGCGGCCCGCCCGCCGCGAGGATCTTGAGCAGGAACGGCAGACGGGGAGCGCCCGAGACCGGATCGACCGACCCCTCCACCCCGGCGAGCGCCGCCTCGGGGTGCTCGGCGATCCACTCGGCGAGCGTGCCGGCGCCGACGGAGGCGGGGTCGAGGATGCGAGCGGGCGATCCCGGGTGCGCACCGAGCCAGAGCTCGGCCTCGGGGGCGCCGGAGGGCGCAGTGCCGAGGGCCTCCGAGATGCCGGTGAGCGAGCCCCAGGCGTAGTCGCGGGGGGTGTTGCCGATCGGGATGAACACGGGAGCGCTGGCCTTCCGTCCGAGGGGTGGGTCCGAGCCGCTCAGCCGGACGCGCCGGGGCCGCTCCGCTGCGACGCTAGCAGGATCCACAACGCGGGCCCGGGAGGAGGGCCCGCCTGTTGGTGCTCTCCGCCAGAGGACGCGGCACTCGCAGGCGCGCTTCGTACGCTGGGAGGCGCAGCACTGCCGCCGTCGGAGCGGTCGCCGTGCCGCAACCGACGAGCGAGGGAGCACAGAGCATGGACGGCACGACCTTCGAGACCCTGGGGGCCGACTTCTACGGGTTCGAGGCGGCGCTCACGCCCGCCGAGAAGGAGCTGCTGGTCGGCGTCCGCGCGTTCCTCGAGGAGCAGGTGCGGCCGATCGCCGACGAGTACTGGGAGCGCGCGGAGTTCCCGCGGCAGCTGATCCCCGGGATCCACGCCACCGGCGTCATCGGCCTCTCCTGGCCCGAGACCCGCGCGATCGAGAACTCCGCCGTGTTCCGCGGGTGGGTGGCGCTCGAGCTGGGCCGGGTGGACGCGGGCATCGCGACCTACGTCGGCGTGCAGAACGGGCTGGTGATGGGCACGGTCGGCGTCGCCGGCTCCGAGGAGCAGCGCGCCGAGTGGCTGCCGAAGCTCGCCTCGGGCGAGGTCGTCGGCGCCTTCGGCCTCACCGAGCCGCACTCCGGCTCCGACTCCGCCCAGGGCCTGCGCACCACCGCCCGCCGGGACGGCGACGACTGGATCCTCGACGGCGAGAAGCGCTGGATCGGCAACGCGACCTTCAGCGACGTGACCGTGATCTGGGCGAAGGACGCGGACGACGGTCAGGTGAAGGGCTTCCTCGTCCCCACCTCGACGCCCGGCTACCGCGCCACCGCCATCGCGCGCAAGCAGAGCCTGCGCACGGTGCAGAACGCCGACATCGTGCTCGAGGGCGTCCGCGTCCCGGAGTCGCTGCGCCTGCAGGGCGCGAACTCGTTCCGCGACACCGCGAAGGTGCTCCGGCTCACGCGCGCCGAGGTCGCCTGGCAGGCCATCGGCGTCGCGATCGGCGCCTACGACGCGGCGCTGCGCTACGCGAAGGAGCGCGTGCAGTTCGGCAAGCCGCTCGTCGGGCACCAGCTGGTGCAGGACCTCCTGGTCAAGAGCATCGGCAACATCACGGCCAGCATCGCCCTGGCGACCCGGGTGTCCGAGATGCTCGACGCCGGCGAGCAGCGCGACGAGCACTCCGCCCTCGCGAAGGCCTACGCGACGGCCCGGATGCGCGAGACCGTCGCCTGGTGCCGCGAGGTGATGGGCGGCAACGGCATCGTCCTCGACTACGGCGTCGCCCGCTTCTTCGCCGACGCGGAGGCCCTCTACTCCTACGAGGGCACGCGCGAGATGAACACGCTGATCGTCGGCCGCTCGATCACCGGCACCGCCGCGTTCGTCTGACGCCTCCCCGGCCGGGCCGTCTCTCCCGAGGGGGCGGCCCGGCCGGGGAGCGAGCGGCGGCGCGACCGGCACGCCGCCGTGCCGCCCCCGCTCCCTAGACTGGTCGCCATGATCCGACGCGCCGCCCCCGCCGCTCCCCGAGCGCTCGCGGTGGCGGTGCTGGCCGTGCTGCTGGCCGGCCAGTCGCTGCGGAACCTCGCCGGATGGTGGGGCTGGGGCCTCGTCGTCGCCGTGCTCCTGGGCGCCTCGATCGCCGTGCTCGTCCGCGCCCGCCCCCGCCTGCGCTGGGCCCGCACGCCGAAGTCGCTGGTCCTCTTCCTCGGGCTCGCGGTGCTCTCGCTGGTGTGGTCCGCCTACCCGGGCGCGAGCGCGATCGGCGTCACGGCGCAGCTCGCGACGACGCTCGGCGGCGTCGTCCTCGCCGTCACGCTGACCAGCCGGGAGCTGCTCACCGCTCTCGGACGGGCCCTGCGCCTCTCCGTCGGCCTGTCGCTCCTCTTCGAGCTCGTGATCGCGGTCGTCGTGCGGCAGCCCGTCCTGCCGTTCGGCGTCGAGCCTCCCGCCGACGGACCGACGCCCGACGCCTTCTACTGGTCGCAGGCCGCCCTCTTCACCGGCGAGCCCGTCCAGGGGATCGTCGGCAACCGCAACCTCCTCGGCTTCCTCGCCCTGCTCGGCCTGATCGTGATCGCGATCGAGCTGGCCGCGCGCTCGATCCGGCGCCGCTGGGGAGCGGTGTGGGTCGCCCTGTTCGTCGTGACCCTCCTGCTCACCCGCTCCGCCACCGTCCTCCTCTGCCTCGTCGCCGTCGTCCTCGCCGCCGCGTTCGCGCTCTGGGCGCGCCGGAGGGGCGAGTCCCGCCGCCGCCCCGTCTACCTGACCGCCGCGGGTCTGACGGTGGCGGCCGTCGCCGGAGGCGCCGCGGGCCGGGGCGCCCTCCTCGGCCTGCTCGGCAAGAGCGAGGACGCCACGGGCCGCCTCGACATCTGGGACTCGGTGATCGCGCTCACGCTGCAGCGCCCGGTCCTCGGCTGGGGCTGGGTCAGCTACTGGGCTCCCTGGGTCGCCCCGTTCGACACCCTCGCCGAGCGCAAGGGCGTGCTCTACCTGCAGGCGCACGACGCCTGGCTCGACGTCGCCCTGCAGCTCGGAGCGGTCGGCCTCGTCCTGTTCGCGGCGCTCGCCGTCTCGACCCTGTGGCGCTCCTGGTTCCGCGCCGTCGACCGCCCGCGGCGCGACGCGACCTCGACCCTCCCCTACACGGCCGTCAGCCTCGCTCCTCTGCTGATCGTCGTCGCTCTCCTCGCGCAGTCGCTGTTCGAGAGCCGGATCCTGATCGAGGGAGGCTGGCTGCTCCTCGTCCTCTTCGCGGTGCAGACCAAGCGGCCGGCGACCGACACGCCCGAGGTCCTCGCCGCGACCCCGCTCCCCCTCGCCGACGCCTCCCCGAGGCGATGAGGCCCCGCCGCCCCTCGCTCCCCGCCTCCGTCGCCGACGCGACGGCGTCCCCGCAGTTCGCGGCGGCCCTCGCCCAGACCACCCTCGTCACCGTCCTCTGCGCCCCGGCGGTCCGGGGGCTCATCGGCTGGCCCGGCTACATCGCCGCCGTCGCCACGCTCACCGCCCTCGCGGCGGTCATGCTCGTCCTGCGGCGCGGCCTGCTCGACTGGGAGGGCCTGCTGCCCACGAGCATCCTGGTGTTCCTCGGCTGGATCGCGCTCAGCGTGCTGTGGAGCGACTACACCTGGGCCACGGTCTCGAGCGTGGTCTACCAGTTCGCCCTGGCGTTCCTGGCGATCGCGATCGGCCTCACGCGCGACATCATCCAGATCATCCGCTCGGTGGGCGACGTGCTGCGGGTCGTGCTGATCGCCTCGCTCGCCGTGGAGGTGCTCTCGGGGGTGCTGATCGACCAGCCGCTGCGCTTCCTCGGCGTGGAGGGCCTGCTCGCGGTCGGCGGGCCGATCCAGGGACTGGTCGGAACGCGCAACCAGCTCGGGCTGGTCTGCCTGCTGGCGATCGTCACGTTCTCGGTGGAGCTGATGACCCGCTCCGTCGCCCGCTGGCCGGCCGTCGCCTCGATCGCCCTCGCCGCGGTCACCCTCCTCTTCACGCGGTCCGCCGTGAGCGCGGGCGTGCTCGCCGTGGCCGTCGTCGTCGCGCTCGCCCTGCGCTGGGTGCGCCACGGCGACGGCGCCCAGCGCCGGCGGCGGCAGTTCGCGGTGCTCGGAGTCGCCGCAGCGGCCGCCCTCACCGTGTGGCTCCTGCGCTACCGGGTGATCGAGCTCCTGAACGCAGGCAGCGAGTTCGAGTTCCGGCTGCGGCTCTGGCAGCAGGTCTGGCGCTTCACGGACCTCGCGCCGATCGTCGGCTGGGGCTGGGTGGGCTACTGGCGACCCGACCTCTACCCCTTCACCGCCATCGACTACCTCTCGGGCCGCCCGCACTCGTCGAGCCTCAACGCGCTCTTCGACGTCGCCCTGCAGGTCGGGGCGGTCGGAGTGGTCCTGTTCGTCGTGCTGATCGGCCTCGCGCTCTGGCGCTCCTGGCTGATCGCCTCCGAGCGCAAGGCGGTCGTGCACGTCTGGCCGGTGCTGGTGCTGACGGTGCTGATGGTCACCGCGCTGGCCGAGAGCTCGATCCTGCTCGACGCCGGCTGGCTGCTCGTGGTGCTCTGCGCGATGCGCGCGGCCCAGGGGCTGAGCTGGCGCCGGCTCCTGCACCCGCGGGACTGACCGGCCTCCTCAGCGCCCGCGCCGCCGCGCCACCCGGCGGAGCACGGCGAGGTGCTCCTCCCGGCAGCGCTCCCAGCTGAAGGACCGGGCGCGCTCGACGCCGAGCGGGCCGAGCTCGCCGGTCCGCGCGATCGCCTCCAGGATCCCGTCCGCGATCGAGCGCGGCTCGAGCGGATCGACGTAGACCGCGGCGTCCCCGCAGATCTCCGGGAGCGAGCCCGCGTCGGAGGCGGCGACCGGGCAGCCCGACGCCATCGCCTCGATCGGCGGGAGGCCGAAGCCCTCGTAGAGGCTCGGGAACGCGAGCACCGCGGCCCGGCGGTAGAGGTCGGCGAGCTCCTCCGGAGTGACGTGGCCGCGCCACTCGACGAAGTCCGGCAGCGGGCCGAGGCGGTCCAGATCCCCTCCCGTCAGCACGAGCCGGAGGGAGTGCCCCTCCGCCCGCAGCAGGCGCACCGCCTCGAACAGGCGGGCGTGGTTCTTGTGCGGCCAGGCGCGCGCCGGGTAGAAGACGAAGTCCTCCCGTGTCCCCAGATTCGCGACGAAGCGCCCGGTGTCCACGCCGAGATGCGACACGTGGATCCGCTCCTCCGGGATGCCCAGCAGCTCGACGATCCGCCCCTTGGTGAAGGCGCTGATGGTGATGACCGCGTCGGCGCGGCGAGCGGTCGCCTCGTAGGCGAGGCGGCGGAAGACGCGCTCGACGCGGGGGAAGAGGTGCGGGAGGTCGCGGTGCTGCAGGTCGAACAGCATCTGCACGTGCCCCTGCCGCCGTGACGGCCACGGGAGCGGGACCGTGAAGGGGAAGTAGAGCACCGCGTCCCGGCCGACGCGCCGGCGCAGCCGCGGCGTGCGCAGGAGCGCCTGGAGCATCCCGACGGCCCGGCGGCGGTGGCCCGCACCGCTGACGACCCCCTCGGCCACGACCTCGGGCACGCCCTCGCTGAAGCCGCGCGCGTTCTCGGGCACGAGCACCTGCACGGCGGGCCCCTCCTCCCCCGGCCGCGGCGCCAGCAGGCGCGTGAGGGCGCGCGCGTAGGTCTCGCCGCCGCCCATCCCGCCCGGGTCGACGGTGAGCACGGCGAGCGTGACGGGGCGGAGTTCCGGCATGGCGTCCAATCGGTCCGAAGCCCGGCCAGGATACCCGCGGACCGCGCCGCGCCCGGCGGCCGGCCGGGCCCGTGGGTAGTATGTGACCCGCTGTCATCGACCCCGACGAATTGGACCACCACGTGCCCCGCGCTTTGATCACCGGAATCACCGGCCAGGACGGCCTCTACCTCGCCGAGCTCCTCCTCTCGAAGGGCTACGAGGTCTTCGGGCTCGTCCGCGGGCAGAACAACCCCAAGTACGAGCTGGTCCGCCGCACCGTCCCCGAGGTGACCCTGCTCACCGGCGACCTGACCGACGTCTCGAGCCTCGTTCGCGTGCTCGCCGCCGCTCAGCCCGACGAGGTCTACAACCTCGGCGCGATCTCGTTCGTGGCCTACTCGTGGGAGAACGCGTCGCTCACCACCGACGTGACCGGCAAGGGCGTGCTCAACATCCTCGAGGCGACCCGCCTCTACGCCGGCTCCGACATGTCGCGCGTGAAGTTCTACCAGGCCTCCTCCTCCGAGATGTTCGGCAAGGTCCAGCAGGTCCCGCAGAGCGAGGAGACGCTGCTCTGGCCGCGCTCGCCCTACGGCGTGGCCAAGGTCTTCGGCCACTACATGACCATCAACTACCGCGAGTCGTACGGCATGCACGCCTCCTCCGGCATCCTCTTCAACCACGAGTCGCCCCGCCGCGGCCCGGAGTTCGTCACCCGCAAGATCAGCCTCGCGGTCGCCCGCATCAAGCTCGGCCTCCAGGAGACGCTGGAGCTCGGCAACCTCGACGCGAAGCGCGACTGGGGCTTCGCCGGCGACTACGTCGACGCGATGTGGCGCATGCTGCAGCAGCCCGAGGGCGACGACTACGTGGTCGCGACCGGCGAGACCCACGAGATCCGCGAGTACCTCGACATCGCCTTCAACCACGTCGGCATCGAGGACTGGACCCCGTACGTGACCCAGAACCCCGCGTTCATGCGTCCCGCCGAGGTGGACCTCCTGATCGGCGACCCGGCGAAGGCGCGCGACGTCCTCGGCTGGGAGCCGAAGGTCTCGTTCCCCGAGCTCGTGGCGATGATGGTCGAGAACGACCTCGCCGAGCAGTCCGCGCTGATCAAGTAGTCATGCCTGCCGCTCTCGTCACCGGAGCGAGCGGTCAGGACGGGGGCTACCTCGTCGAGCGCCTGCTCGCCGACGGCTGGGAGGTCTCCGCGCTCGTGCGCGGGACCGACGACGCCGCTCTGCCCGCCGCCGTCCGGCCCTTCGAGGGCGACCTCCGCGACGCCTCCGGCCTCGGCCGCATCGTCGCGGAGGCGCAGCCGGACACGGTCTTCCACCTCGCCGGCCTCTCCTCCGTCGCGCTCTCGTGGAAGGAGCCCGTGCTCACGGCCGAGGTGACCGGCACCGCGGTCGCCGCGCTCCTGGAGGCCTCGCTGGCGCTCCAGGACTCGGCCGGCCGCGAGGTCCGCTTCGTCCAGGCCTCCTCCTCCGAGATCTTCGGGGCCGCGACCGAGAACCCGCAGACCGAGCGGACCCCGATCCGCCCCGTCTCCCCCTATGGCGCCGCGAAGGCGTTCGCGCACCACCTGGTCGCGGTCTACCGCGGCCGGGGGCTGCACGCCTCGTCCGGCATCCTCTACAACCACGAGTCGCCGCGGCGGCCGCTCGGCTTCGTCACCCGCAAGATCACCGCCGGAGTCGCGGCGATCGCGACGGGCGCCGAGTCGGAGCTCTCTCTCGGCAACCTCGACGCGCGCCGCGACTGGGGCTGGGCCCCCGACTACGTGGACGCCCTGGTGCGCGCCTCACGCGCCGAGGAGGCGGGCGACTACGTCGTGGCGACCGGAGTCGCGCACTCGGTCAGCGACTTCGTCCGCGCCGCGTTCACCGCGGCCGGCATCGACGACTGGGAGCACCGGGTCACGATCGACCCGCGCTTCGCCCGCCCCGTGGACGCCCCCGAGATGCGCGGGGACGCCTCCCGGGCCCGCGAGGTGCTCGGCTGGGCGCCCACTGTGGGCTTCGAGGAGATCGTCGCCCGCATGGTCGAGAACGACCTCGAGCTGGCGCGCCGCTCCGGCTGACCCGCTCCCGCGCACGCGGAAGGCCCCCGCTCCTCGAGCGGGGGCCTTCTCCGTGCGGGCGGCCGAGGACGCCTAGGCGGTCGCGTCCGACCGCTCGGCCCGGGCACGCTCGTCGACGCCCTCGCCCTCGACGAGGTACGACCAGACGCGCGCGGCGTACTCGTCCCACGTGCCGCCGTCGATCGCGAGCGCCTCCGCCGAGAGCCGCGCGTGCAGCTCGTCGTCGGTCAGCAGCCGCTCGAGGGCCGCGGCGATGTCGTGGTCGTCGTGCGGATCCACGAACAGCGCGCCGCCCGAGGCGGAGACCTCGTGCATGCTGCCGAACCCGGAGGTCACGACCGGCGTGCCGACCGAGATCGACTCCACGATCGGGAGACCGTAGCCCTCGTTGATCGAGGGGAACACCGTGCACCGGGCCAGGCGGTAGGCGCTCCAGAGCAGCGCATCGGTGATCTTGGAGAGCGAGCGGACCGGACGGCCCTGGCCCTCCAGGACCTCGAGGCGGTACTCGAACTCGGCGCTGCTCCAGGCGTTGCCGCCGATGAAGACCAGGCTGAAGCGCACGCCCCGGCGCCAGAGCAGCTCAGCCGCCTGGAGCACCGCCAGGTGGTTCTTCCGCGGCTCGTGGCTGCCGACGCAGACCACGAGCGGGAGGTCGCCGGTCACCAGCGAGCGCGCGGCGGTGGCCAGCTCCTCGTCCGAGACGCTCTCCGGCTGCGAGGGCAGCAGGATCGGGCGGATGTCCGGCCCCTGCATCCCGACGCTGCCGAGCATGTGGCGCCAGCCGGAGTACTCGGTCGCGGCCGCCTCGGAGATGGTCGCGATGCGGTCCATGTGCGACACGGCGACGAGAGTGCGCGAGAAGGCGGCGCTGATGCCGGTGCTCGCCGTCTCGGCGGTGGTGACCGGCACGCAGTCGAAGCCGATGGTGCCCGTGCGGTTGCCGCTGAACTCGGCGAGGGCGGAGACGCGCGACGTCCGCTCGTCCTCCACGGCGAGCTCGGGCAGGAGGTAGGTGCCCTCCCACGGCACGATCACGCGGGAGCGGTCCTCCGCGGCGTCGGGCACGTCGCCCGAGACGGCGTTCCGGCTCTGCTCCGAGGTGAGCATGACGAGCGACTCGTGGGTGGAGTCCCAGCCGGCGAGCAGGATCTCGTGGTCGCGCGTCCAGCGGACGAGGCTCTGGCGCACCACGCGCTGGATGCCCGTGGCCAGTCCCGTGCGCGCGGTGTGGTGCACGTCGACCACGACCGCGCCGACGACCACCTCGACCTCGGGGTGGTGGAAGCGGGCGAAGACCCGGTTCGAGGCGATGGTGGACGCGGCGTGGGTGAGCAGGCCGGCGGTGCCGTCCAGCCGGGCCCGGCGGCGACCGTCGACGACGTCCTCCCGGCGCGGGAGCGTGCCGCGGAGGACGGCGAGCACCAGCCAGACCTCGCGGTCGGTGGGGGCGGGCAGCAGAACGCTCAGCTGGCCCGTGAGGGCGTCGACGCTGCCCAGCGGCTCCACGGAGGGGGCGAGGGTGCGCACCAGGGTGGCGAGACGGTCGACCAGGTACTGCTTAGAGCGCACGGGGCGCCTCCTCGTGCTCGATGAGGGCCGAGGGGCCGATCAGGGCGGCCCACAGCTCCCGGGCGTAGTCGTCCCAGGTGCGCTCGGGCCGCTCGGCCGCCTCGAGCCGGAGCTCGTCGACGAGCTCCGGCGATGTCAGCAGTCTGCGCATCCCGTCGGTGATCTCCTCGTCGGACTCCGGGTCGATCAGGACGCATCCGCCGTGCTCGGCGATCTGGGCCGTGCTGCCGTAGCGCGAGGTCAGCACGGGGAGCCCGATCGACAGCGCCTCGGCGACCGGCAGGCCGTACCCCTCGTGCAGCGACGGGAACGCCAGGAACAGCGCCTCCCGGTAGCTCGCGATCAGGACGTCGTCGTCGGCTCCGCGGAGCACCTCGACCGGGCGCCCGGCGGCGACCAGCTCGCGCACGCGGGGATCGAAGACCTGGTGCGCCCAGGGGTTGGCTCCGCCGATGAAGCGGACGCGGAACCGCAGGCCCTCGCGCCAGAGGACCTCGGCGGCGTGCAGCACCGCGAGGTGGTTCTTGCGCGGCTCCTGGCTGCCGACGCAGAGCACGAGCGGCAGCCCGGACGCGCCCCGGCCCTCGGAGCGCAGGCCGTCCGGGAGCTCCACGGGCAGCGGGACCGGGACGACGGTCGGGCCGGTGAGGCCCTGAGCGGGGAGCGCGCGCACGAAGCCCTCGAACTCCAGCGCGGCCGCGGCGCTCACCGTGGCGACGCGCTCGGCGTGCTTGACCACGGAGAGGAAGTTGACGAACCGCACCGTCTCCTCCGGCGGCACCGTGTCGGCGCTGACGACGGGGATGGCGTCGTGGCCGAGGACGACCACCTCGTTGCCGGAGTACTCGGCGAGGGCCGAGAGCGGCCCGCACTGGTTGTAGTCGGGGACCGAGGGGATGACGACGACGCTGCGGTAGGGCACGACGAACTCGATGCGCTCCGGATCGCCGTGCTCCCAGTCGCGCCGCCCGGCGGAGGACCAGTCGACGACGCGCTCGTGCTCGATCGCGCTCAGCCGTCGGAAGGACATCGAGCCGTGGACCCAGGCGACCGGGACGATCTCGTGCTCGGCGTCCCAGCGGGACACGGTCTGGCGCACGACCCGCTGGACTCCGGTGTTGTGCCCGTGCCGGGCGGGGAAGTCGACGTCGATCAGGACGGCCCCGGCGACGACCTCGACGCGGGCGTCCAGATCGGCGAACCCGGTCGCGGTGCGGGAGCCCGCCTCGAGGAAGATGCGCAGCGCCGCCTCCTCGGGCGCGAGCTCGAGGGCGCGGCGGAACCAGTCGAACAGCTCGCTCGTCGGGTACGCGGCCGTGAACGACACCAGCGCGACCCAGGTCAGCTCGTCGTCCTGGCGCGCGCGGATCTCGCGGGCCACCTCGTCGAGGTACGGGCCGGGCCCGCGGGTGCGCAGCGAGGCGCGCCGCTCCTCGTCGAAGAGGAGCGCGCCGACCTGCTCCAGCCGCTGCAGCATCGCCTCCGTGCGGTGGGCGCGCGCGGTGGCCGCACCGGCGGCGGAGACCTGCGACCGGTCGCTCATCGCGCCCGACCGGACAGGCGGCGCTTCACGAAGCGCGCGCTGTGGCCGACGGCGCCCGACAGCCCGAGCTGCTCGACGCGGATCTGGAAGGTGCGCACCAGGCGGAGCGGCTTCGTCACCCGCCAGGAGAGGGTGCGCTCGAAGCCGGAGGCGGTCACTCCGCCCACCTGGATCCGCTCGACCCACTCGTCGAAGGGGTCGTTGAGGAGGGAGTCGACCTGCGCGCGCAGGCGGGCGAGCTCCTCGTCCGGGGACTCGGGCTCGGCGGGACGGGGCTCGACGGGGGCACCGGACGTGCGCGCGGGCGCCGTGGGGACGGTGCTGGGAGCCGCGTCGCCGACGGCCGACTCGAGGCTCGGGTCGGGAGCGGGAGGAGCGTCCTCGCCGGTGCCGCCGAGGACGGGGGCGGGGTCCCCAGCGCTCTGCGGCGCCGGGTCCAGGGGGACGTCGGATGGCTGCGTGGGCATGGCGAACACCTCGTTCGTGTCGTTCAGTCGGCGAGCGGGAGCAAGACTACCCGCCATGCGCCGCGCACCGGCACGCCAGCCAGGGGGCTCCGGGGTGGGCCGCACGTATAATGATGCGGTCCGTCGCCCGGCGGAGGCCGAGAGCTTGGAGTTCCATGCCCAGCAAAGCTGTGGATCGCGCGCGCGCGATCGCCGACGAGCCGTTCCAGATCGCCGGCACCACGTCGGCCGTCGGCGGCGGCTCGGGCGGCTTCGTCGCCTCCCTCGCCGAGATCCTGCGGCACCGCGAGCTGCTCCGCCTGCTCGTCGGGCGTGAGCTGAAGTCCCGCTACAAGGACAGCAGCCTGGGATTCGTCTGGAGCCTCGTCCGGCCGCTGATCATGCTCCTCATCTACTACGTGGCGATCGGCCAGATCCTCGGGGCCTCGCGCGGCGTCCCGAACTTCGCGATCTTCGTCTTCTCGGGGCTCACCCTCTGGGGCCTGTTCAGCGAGATCGTGACCGCGGGCACCACGTCGATCCTCGGCAACGGCGGACTGATCAAGAAGGTGTACCTGCCGCGGGAGATCTTCCCGGTGGCCGCCATCGGCTCGGCCCTGTTCAACTTCGGGGTCCAGTTCGTCGTCCTGATCGCGGGAGCCGTCCTCACGGGCTCGCTGATCTTCGGGGTCCAGCTCCTCTACATCGTGCCCGCGCTGGCGATCGTGCTCGTGTACGGCCTCGCGCTGGCACTGGCTCTGTCGGCCCTCAACGTCTACCTGCGCGACGTCCAGTTCCTGGTCGAGGTGGGGCTGCAGATCTTCTTCTGGCTCTCCCCCATCGTCTACGCGTGGAACTTCGTCGTCGCCGCCTCCACGGGTGCCGGCCACGGCTGGGCCGAGCAGCTCTACCTGATCAACCCGATCTCGAACGCGATCCTGGCCTTCCAGCGTGCGATCTGGGGCGACGGCTCGCGCGTCAGCATCATCGACGGCACCGAGATCGCCCCCCAGGTATGGCCGCCGGACATGGAGCTGCGCCTTCTCATCGTCCTCGTCGTCGGGCTGGTGTTCGTGTGGATCGGCCACCGGATCTTCCGCCGCCTCGAGGGCAACTTCGCCCAGGAGATCTGATCGTGACCCTCACCAGCAAGCAGGAGTCCGTGCCCGCCTCCTCCGGCACCCCGACCGTCGTCCGGGTGCGCAACGCCTCCAAGCGCTTCGTCATCCGCAAGGACAAGTCGTTCAAGGAGCGGATCGTGAACTTCGGCCGCGGGCGCAAGCACCGCGACGAGTTCTGGGCGCTCCGCGACGTCGACCTCGAGATCCCCCTGGGCTCGACCGTCGGCCTCATCGGCGCGAACGGCTCGGGCAAGAGCACGCTCCTCAAGCTCATCGGCGGCATCGTGCAGCCGACGACCGGCACCGTGGAGCGCCGCGGACGCCTCGCCGCGCTCCTCGAGCTCGGAGCGGGCTTCCACCCCGACCTCACCGGGCGCGAGAACGTCTACCTCAACGGCGCGATCCTCGGACTCTCGCGCAGCGAGCTGGACAGCAAGTTCGACTCGATCGTCGACTTCTCCGAGATCGCCGAGTTCATCGACACCCAGGTCAAGTTCTACTCGTCGGGCATGTACGTGCGGCTCGCCTTCGCGATCGCGATCCACACCGATCCCGACCTGCTGCTGGTCGACGAGGTCCTCGCCGTCGGCGACGAGCCGTTCCAGCGCAAGTGCATGGACCGCATCCGCGCCTTCCAGCGCGCGGGCAAGACCATCGTCCTGGTCACCCACTCGCTCGAGCAGGTCGGCGAGCTCTGCGACCGCACCATCGTCCTCGAGAAGGGCACCGTGGTCTTCGACGGCGAGACCTCCGAGGGGCTCCAGGTCCTCCGCGAGAGCTTCGAGGACCGTCGGGCAGCCCGCCAGGAGCGCGAGGCCGAGGCCGCCGAGGCCGCGGACGAGCCCGCCCCCCAGCTGATCGAGATCCTGGGCTGCCGTCTGCGCGGCGGGTCCATCGAGCACGGGGGCACGGTCGTCCGCAGCGGTGAGACCCTCGAGTTCGACGTCACGGTGCGCACCAGCCGCCCGGTCGACGACTGGAACATCGGGATGGGCATCGACACTCCCCTCGGCCAGCGGGTCTTCGGGACCAACACCGAGCGCATCGGCACGCCGCTGAGCGCGGTCGACGGAGAGATGACGGTCACGTTCACCCTCCCCGACCTGCACCTCGGCGCCGGCAACTACGCCGTGCACGCCTCCTCGGCCACCTTCTCGCAGGGCGAGACCATGCGGATCCCGGTCGCCGCGACCTTCACGGTCGAGCGGGCCTCCGTGCACGACGGCGTCGTCGACATCGACTCCACCGTCCGCCTCAGCAGGCCGTGACCGCGCGGCGCCGCCGCCTCCTGGTCGACGCGACCGCCCTCGCGGCGCCGCGCCTGACCGGAGTCGGCCGCGTCCTGCTCGGCCTGCTGCACGCCCTGGACACCGACGCGACCGCCGCGGAGGTCGAGGTGCTCCTCGTCGTGCCGGCGAGCGAAGCGCGCTCGCTCGAGCGCTTCGGCTTCCGGACCCTGCGCGTCCGTCCGGTGCCGCTGCCCCGGCCGCTGTGGAGCGCTCTGACCCGGCTGCCCGCGCCGGGGATCGACCTCCTGCTCGGCCGCGGCGCCTACTTCTTCCCGAACTTCCGGAGCTGGCCGCTCGCCCGCTCCCGCTCGCTCACCTTCGTGCACGACGTCTGCTTCGCCGTGATGCCCGAGCTCGTTCCGCGCGAGCGCCGGGAGCTGCTGTCGCGGTCGGTGCCCCGGTGGATCCGGCGCAGCGATCTGGTCCTGACCGGCACCCCGTCCTCCGCGGCGGAGGTCGAGAGCGCTCTGGGCGTCGCTCCCGCGCGCGTCCGCGTGCTGCCGACCACGATCGACGCCGACCTCTTCCACGCCCGCGGCGAGGAGGAGGTGGCGCGGGTCCGGGCGGAGCACGGCCTCGGGTCCTATCTGCTCTTCGTCGGATCGATCGAGCGCCGCAAGAACCTCGTCACCCTGGTGGACGCCTACCGGCAGGCCGAGCGGCCGGAGGGTCACACCCTGCTCCTGGTCGGCGGGGACGGCTGGGACAACGGGGACGTCCACTCCGCTGTCGCGCGCGCGGTCGCGGCCGGAGCCGACGTGCGCTTCGCCTCCTCCTACGTCGCCGACGAGGATCTGCCGGCCCTGCTCACGGGCGCCGACGCCGTCGCGATGCCCTCCTGGCACGAGGGCTTCGGCCTCCCCGCCCTCGAGGCCGTCGCCTGCGGCACCCCGGTGCTGGCGGCCGACATCCCCGGCCTCCGCGACGCGCTCGCCGGACGGGAGTCCACCGCCGTCTTCATCGACCCGGCGGACCGCACCGGGTGGACGACCGCGATCGGAGCGGCGCTGCGCAGCCCTCGGCGACTCGCACCGGAGCCGATCCCGGGGTGGGACCGCACCGCGCGGCGCCTGCTCGAGCTGGCCTTCGACGACCGCTGATCAGCGCTGGGTCGTGAACAGCAGCCAGCGCCCCGAGCCGGACGCGACCTCGGGCTCGACGTCCCCGGTCGCCGCCTCGACGTAGGCCCGCCAGCCGTCGGGGTCGTCGGTGTAGCCGGCGGTGTCCACGTAGACGGCGCAGGCGCCGCTGCCCGCCACAGCGCTGGCGAATGCGGCCGGGTCGTCGACGTCGCCCCAGACGTCCCAGCCGTAGGTGCCCTCCACCGCCCCGTAGCTCCAGCGCAGGCGTCCCTCCTCCGTCGCGAGGTACGGCAGCGCCTCGTCGTAGTCGGAGAGCGCTCCGATCCGCCCGCTGTCGGGGAAGCTCTTCAGGGGGAGCTCCACCACTCCGCAGCCGTCGTCCAGCTGCGCGTCGGCCTCCGACACGAACGAGCGCATCTCGGAGTCGTCGGTCGGCGCGATCGGAACCGCGGCCGATACCCCGGCCAGCTGATCGACCACCGCGATCGCAGCGAGCAGCGCCGCCACGAGGATCCGGATGCCGCCACGGGCCGTGATCCGGTCGAGCAGGAGCGCGAGCACGCCGAGGACGAGGACCGCGATGACGATCGACATCCGCGCCCATGCCCGGATCGTCGGCCCCGCCACCAGCGAGACCACGACGCCCAGGCCCGTCACCGTGTAGAAGAGGAGCGCGGCCAGCGTCGCCACGGCGAGGACGCGCACGCGGGCGTCCGAGAAGAAGCGGCCGACCGCGGTCGCACGCAGCGCCCGCCCGCCGCCGAGCGCGGTGATCGGAAGCGCCACGAGCGTGATCAGGAGCGCGACGCTGGCGAGGATCGAGAACCCGGGCGGCTCCGTCGTCGGCGCCACGCCGGACTGGCCCGCGTAGGTGTTCAGCAGGCCGTACCCCTGCGGCAGCCCGGTCCCCGACCAGGGCAGGCCCAGCAGCACGAGCTTGCCGGCGTAGGCCTCCGACTCCCCCACGGTCCGCGACGTGAAGTACGGGCTGTAGCGCTCCCCGAAGTCGAGCGAGAGCAGCAGCAGCGAGAGCCCGACGAACACGCCGAGCGCGACGAACGGCACCGACGAGACCGCGAGCACGCGCAGCCGCTCGCGGGAGAGCAGCCCGGCGGCCGTGCTCACCGCCCAGGTCGCTCCGAGGACCAGGACCGCGAAGACGTAGTAGTAGCCGCCCGTGCTCGCCACCAGGAGCCCGAGCACGACTCCCGGGACGACGGAGCGCAGCACCCGGCTCCTCCGCGTCGCGCCCCGCTCGGCCCAGGCGCGGAGAGGATCGGTGCGCGGTCCGGCGACCATCAGCACCATCACGCCCACGAGCGGGATCGCCCAGTAGTTGGCGAGGAACGCGTGGCCGAAGCCGATCCGGAGGAAGTGGTAGGGCAGCAGCGACAGCAGGACCGCGGAGAACGCCGCGACCCAGGGCCGCGTGCGCAGGGCGCGGAAGAACACGTAGCCGGTCAGGGCGACCGTCGCGAACGTGCCCAGGTAGAAGACGTTCAGGAGCGTCGTCCCGTCGCGCACCAGGAGGGCCAGGACCGAGACGGCGAGGGCGGAGGCGACGTCGAACTGCGCGCTGAAGAACGCGTTGAAGCCGTCGGGGAAGCCGAGCGCCGCGTTGCCGTCGAACGGGAACGCCTGCGTGGCGCTGGTGAAGAGCGTGTAGTGCAGGATCTGGTCGTCCCCGCCCACGGTCCAGCGGGCCGTCAGGTCCTGCGGCCCGATCCCGAGCGCGAGCACGGCGGCGACGACCGAGACGAGGGCGGCGCCGAGGGCCCACCCGAGCTCGACGAGCGTCCGGCGCCGCCGGCTCGCCGTCCGCGGGCCGCGCGTGTCAGTAGCCGCGCTCACGTCGCTGCTCCTCCACGCTGCTCTGGACGATCCTGTTCAGCTCGGTCTCGCCGTCGGTGCCCGCGTAGTCGTAGATGTCGAACCCCCCGCAGGCGACGATATCGGAGGGATCGCCGAGCGTCCCGCGCGCGAGCCCCGCCCAGTCGGGCGAGCGGTCGGCCAGGACGAAGCTGTACTGCCGGTCGCGGTAGTCGCTCAGGTTGTTCATCCAGAGCTGCACCGTGAAGTCGAAGTTGACCTGCTGGACGTGCAGCGAGGCCGGCCCGTAGAGGTCCAGGGGCCGCGTCGACCAGAACGAGCCGACGCCCGCGAGCTCGCGGCCGTCGATCCAGCGCTCCAGGCAGCCGGCGTCCGGGTCCGATCGCGCGCCGGCCGCCGCCGAGGCGACCGCCGCCGTGGCCGGCACGGCGGCGACGACGAGGCCTGCGGCGGCCAGCGGGGCCACGACGCGGACGACCGGCGCCAGTCGTGTGCCCGCGTTCCGCCGGTGCGCCGCCGCGGCGCCGATCAGCGCGATCACGACCACGGTCGCGGTCACCGGGATCGGCATCAGGTAGCGGCTGACCGAGCTGCCGGTGAAGACCTGCACCACCAGGAGCACCGCCGTCTGCGCCGGCAGGAACGCGCACACCGCGAAGCGCGCACGGGCCGCCTCGTCGAGGGCGGCCCCCCGCGCGACGCGGGCGGCACCGGCCACGACGACGGCCAGGGCGGCCAGCAGCAGCAGACCCAGCAGCGCCACCTCGAGCTTGCCGATCAGCGGCGCCTTCAGCACGAGGAACTGCACGATCAGGTCGTCCAGGGCCGTCCCGGCGAGCGGCAGCCGGAGGTACCCGCCGGCGTCGGTCCCGATCAGGAAGCCGAGCGGGATCCGCAGTGCGGCTCCGAGCGCCGCGGCCCCGAGGACCGTGCCCGCGACGACCAGCACCGCTCGGGGAGCAGCCAGAGCGAGCATCAGCAGCACGACGAGGACCACCAGCAGGGGGCCGACGAACTGCACCAGGAGGAGCGGATCGGAGAGGGTCGTCGCGGCGACGGCCGCTCCGACCAAGAGCAGCGGGCGCGCGGCCGGACGGCGCTCGCGCAGCGCGCCCAGGGCGACGGCGAGCCCGGCGAGGCCCGTGAGCACCGCGCCGTAGTAGTAGGTCGTCAGGAGGAAGGTGGTCGCCAGGGCCCCCTCGTTGTTCAGCGCGCGGCCCTCCGTGAGGCAGAGCACCAGCAGCACGGCGATGCCGGCGAGCGCGGCGGCGGGCCGCAGCCGGCGGTGCCGGTCCGCGACGAGTCGGCGCGCGAGCATCCGGAGCACTCCGTAGAGGAGGACGAGGTTGAGCACGGCGTTGACCGCGAGCGCCGCCGCGGGATCGCCGCCGGTCAGCAGCCACGAGGCCCCGAAGACGGGGAGCTCGGGGAAGAGGAAGAGCTGGCTCGTCATCACCCAGGCCGCGGGGCGGCCCTCGGCGAAGGACTGCAGGATCAGCGGCAGCGCCAGCGAGTCGCCGTCGCGGAAGAGCAGCGGCCGCCACGGCGTGCCGACCATGAAGCCGAGCACGAGCAGGGTCCCGCTGACGACGACGGCGAGGGCGGCGAGCTCGAGGAGGGCCCTCCGGGTCCGAGGGGATCCCGTCGGACCCGCCGTCACCGGTGCTTCCCGCCGAACCGGATGGCCAGGACGAGCAGGAGGTTCTTCAGGAGGGTGTCGCTCGGGATCTTGGAGTTGCCGACCGTGCGGTCGAGGAAGACGATCGGGATCTCCTTCACTCCGCGGGCCCGGCGCAGCGCCCGGTACTTGAGCACGATCTGGAAGCCGTAGCCGGCTGCGCGGATCGTCTCGAGGTGGAGGGTGCGCAGGAGGTCCGCGCTGAAGAGGTTGAAGCCGCCGGTCCAGTCGGTGATCTTCGAGCCGAGGAAGAGGCGCGTGTAGAGGTTGCCGCCGCCGCTCAGCAGCTTGCGGTCGAGCGTCCAGTCGGGAGTGCCCCCGCCGGCGATGTAGCGGGAGGCGACCACGAAGTCGGCGCCGCCGCGCACCTCCCGCAGGAAGGCGTCGATGTAGTCCGGGTCGTGGGAGAGGTCGGCGTCCATCTGCAGCAGGTAGTCGTAGCGGCGCTCGGCCGCGAGGAGGTGCTGGAAGGCCCAGATGTACGCCGCGCCGAGCCCCTCCTTCTTCTCGCGCGAGAGCACGAGGACCTCGAAGGTGTCGGATCCGAGCTCGGCCGCGAGCTCGCGCGCGCGGTCGGCGGTGCCGTCGGGGGAGCTGTCGTCGATGACGGCGACGGTCACGTGGAAGTCGGGGTTGCGGGACGCCGCGAGCGCGACCCGCGGCAGCGCCGTCGCGATGTTCGCGACTTCGTTGTAGGTGGGGACGACGACGGCGAGGGTGCGCATGAGGCGGGGGGATCCGTTCTTCCGGTGCACCGGCTGACCGGTGAGAGCCCTGCGAGTATAACGAGGCGGTGCTCGCGAGCCTCCGCGCGCGCCCCGCGGCCCGCCGCCCGCCGCCGCACCGTCCGCGCACTCTCTCAGGAACATGGCACCGGCCGTTCGACCGCCCGGCGGGGGTCCGCCGTTACGATGGACGACAGTGCACGGCGGTTCACCCCTTGTTCGCCTGCCCCGATGGACGCCCGTCGGAGCCCGACGGTCGGGCATCGACGCCAGAGGGGGACGGGAAAGAGCACCGCAGATGAAGAGACTCCTCGAATCGCAGAAGGTCCGCTTCCTCATCGCGGGATGCACCAACACGGCGATCGACTTCCTCATCCTCAACACGCTCGTGCTCCTGCTCGGTCTGCCGACCCTCCTCGCCAACGTCTTCTCCGTCCTGGTCGGCATCACGATCTCGTACGCGCTGAACCACTTCTTCGTCTTCCGCCACCCGGGCAGGGTCTCGGTCGCCACGTTCGCGAAGTTCTTCCTCGTCACCGGGTTCAGCTCGCTGGTCCTGCAGTCGGCGATCATCTACGGCTTCGAGGTCTTCTTCGACACCCGCTTCGGCAACTCGCTGCTCTTCCTCCCCAGCTCCGGCGAGAACGCCTTCCTCGCGATCAACATCGCGAAGGCCGTCGCCGTCCTCGTGGGACTGGTGTGGAACTTCTGCATGTACAAGTTCGTCGTCTTCCGCCGTCCGGCGCACGACGCGCTGCCCGCGATCGAGACGGTCTCCCCCGCCGCCGTGGCCGTCAGCACCGAGCCCGTCGACATCGTCCGCTGAGGGCCCCCGGCTCCCGGGCACCGCTCGAGCCGCGTGCTAGCCTCGTCGAGTTCTTCCGACGGGGCACTCCTCCCGTCGACGCCGCACCACCCGGAGGCTCCCATCGCCCGCTCGACGTTGCCCATCGCGGTCGTCGTCGTCACCCACTTCTCGGGTGAGGTCCTCCGCGCGTGCCTCGAGTCGGTGCCGGAGGCGACGGAGCACGACGTGCGCATCGTGGTGGTCGACAACCTGACCACGGACGACTCCGTCCGCAGCGTCGTCGAGCGACTGCCGCAGGTCGAGTTCCACGAGACCGGGCAGAACCTCGGCTACGGCCGGGCCGTCAACTACGCGGTCGACCGCCTCGGGCCCGAGGTCGAGTGGATCCTGGTGACCAACCCGGACACGGTCTTCCTCCCCGGCTCGATCGACGCCCTCTACGCCGCCGCGTCGGCGGACGACCGGATCGGCTCGATCGGTCCCCGCATCCTCGACTCCGACGGCACGATCTACCCCTCCGCCCGCGCTCTGCCCTCGCTCGGCACGGGCGTCGGGCACGCCGTCTTCGCCCACGTCTGGCCCGGCAACCCGTGGTCGGCGACCTACCGGCGCTCGCGCGCGGTCGAGACCCTGCGCCACGGCCGGATGGAGGCGGGCTGGCTCTCCGGCGCCTGCGTGATGGTGCGCCGCACGGCCTTCGAGGAGATCGGCGGCTTCGACGACCGCTACTTCATGTACTTCGAGGACGTCCAGCTGGGCGACTCGCTCGGGCAGCGCGGGTGGACCAACGTCTACCTCGCCGACGCGGTCGTCTCGCACCTCGGCGGGCACTCCACCCGCCTGGCCTCGGCGCGGATGCTCGCGGTCCACCACCGCAGCGCCTACCTCTACCTCGCGCAGAAGTACGGGGCCTGGTACCAGGCGCCGATCCGCGCGGCGGTGCGCGCCGGGCTGGGCGCCCGGGTCGCGCTGATGCGCCTGCGCTCGAAGAGCTGATCCGCCCCCGCCGGGCGGGAGCCGGGCCGCCCGTCCACCGGATCGGCGGTCAGGACGCGGAGTCGAGCTCCGCGTAGAAGGCCCGCGCTTCGTCCCAGGTCGGCAGCAGGCCCTGCGCCTCGGCCTCGGCCAAAGTCGGTGCGTCGGTGTCCTTCGGCGAGAGGAGCAGCTCGCCGGCCTCCTCCGGGAAGCGCAGGCCGATCTGCTCGTCGAGCGGGTCGATCCCCTTCTCCCGCACCGGATCGAAGGTGGCGTTCACGAGGTACGAGACCACGGCACCCTCGGTCAGCGCCACGAAGGCGTGCGCGATGCCCTCGGCGATGTAGACGGAGCGGCGGTCGACGTCGTCCAGCAGGATCGACTCCCAGCGCCCGAAGGTCGGCGACCCGACGCGCACGTCGATCACGTAGTCGAGGACCGCGCCCGAGAAGCACGAGACGTACTTGGCCTGCGACGGCGGGATCTGAGCGAAGTGGATGCCGCGGACGGTGCCGCGGCGCGAGACGGACGTGTTGCCCTGCCGGAGCGAGAGCGGGTGCCCGACCTTCTCGGCCAGGCGGTCGAAGCGGTAGAACTCGTAGAAGACCCCGCGATCGTCGGGGAACTGGCGCGGAGTCACTTCGTAGACGTCGGGGATGTCGAGCTCTCGGATCTGCACGGTGGCCAGTGTAACGACGGCGTCTCACGGGCCCGCGACGCCTCCGCGCCACGCGGTGCCGGGCCGGTGCGCCGACCGTCGACCGGCGGAGGGCTCGGGCATGATGAGGAGGTGACCTTCCTCATCACGGGCGCCTCCGGCATGCTCGGCACCGACCTGCGCGCGGCTCTCGGCTCCCGCCCCAGCACCGCCCTCGGCCGCTCCGACCTCGACGTGACCGACCTCGACGCCGTGCGCGCCGCCGTCGCGGGCCACGACGCCGTGGTGAACTGCGCCGCGTACACCCGCGTCGACGACGCCGAGACCGACGAGGAGGAGGCGCACCGCGTCAACGCCGTCGGAGCGCACAACCTCGCCCTCGCCACCGCCGAGACGGGAGCCGCACTCGTCCAGGTCTCCACCGACTACGTCTTCGACGGCTCCGCGACGACCCCCTACTCCGAGGACCACCCCCGGAACCCGATCTCGGCCTACGGCCGCACGAAGGCCGAGGGCGAGCGCCTGGTGCTCGAGGCCAACCCGGAGCGCGGCTACGTCGTCCGCACGGCCTGGCTCTACGGCGAGCACGGCGGCAACTTCGCGAAGACGATGGTGCGACTGGCGGGCGCGCACGAGACGCTGACCGTGGTCGACGATCAGCACGGCCAGCCCACCTGGACCGCCGACCTCGCCGCGCGCCTGATCGAGCTGGTCGACGCGGGCGCCCCGGCCGGCGTCTACCACGGCACCGGCTCGGGCGAGACGACCTGGCTCGGCTTCGCCCGTGCCGTCTTCGCCAAGGCGGGACTGGATCCCGAGCGCCTGCGCCCGACAGACAGCGGCTCGTTCGTCCGCCCCGCTCCGCGTCCCGCCTACTCGGTCCTCGGCCACGACGGCTGGAGCCGCGCGGGCCTGCCGCCACTGCGCTCCTGGCAGGACGCCCTCGCCGCCGCGCCCCTCGAGGCGGTGACCCCGTGACCACCACCCTCCGCGTCGTCGTCGACCAGATGCTCGCCCGCGTCCCCGGCGGCATCGGCCGCTACACCGAGGAGCTCACCCGCGAGCTGATCGCGACGGCTCCGCGCGACTGCGAGGTGGAGGCGGTCGTCTCCGCCCACCCGCCCGAGAAGGAGGAGGAGCTGCGCCTGCGCCTGCCCGGCCTCGCGCGCATCCACCGGCTGCCGCTCGGGCGCCGCGAGCTCTCCCGCGCCTGGCAGTACGGGATCGCCATCCCGGCCGGCGGCGGCATGATGCACGCCCCGAGCCTCTTCGCCCCGCTGCGCAGCCACGACGGGAGCGAGGGCGAGCAGATCGCCGTCACGATCCACGACACGGTGCCCTGGACGCACCCCGAGACCCTCACCCCGCACGGCGCGAAGTGGCACCGGGCGATGGCCAAGCGGGCCCGGAAGCACGCGGACGCCGTCGTCGTCCCCACCCACGCCGTCGCGCACCAGCTCTCCCAGCTGATGGACTTCGGCGACCGGCTGCGGGTGATCGGCGGAGCCGTCGGCTCCGGCCTGGTCGTCCCGGAGGACGCCGACCAGCGCGCCGCAGCGCTGGGGCTCCCCCCGGAGTACGTGCTGAGCGTCGGCACGCTGGAGCCGCGGAAGGGCCTGGTCTCGCTGATCGCGGCCTTCGGAGGAGTGTCCGCGCCGGCGATCCCGCTGCTCCTGGTCGGCCCGACCGGGTGGGGCGACCTCGACGTGGCCTCCGTCGCCGACGAGCAGGGCCTCGACGAGACGCGCGTGCGCGCGCTGGGTGTCCTCAGCGACGCCGATCTCGCCGTCGTCCTCTCCCGAGCCACGCTCTTCGTCTACCCGAGCATCGCCGAGGGCTTCGGCCTGCCGGTGCTCGAGGCGATGCACTTCGGGGTGCCGGTGGTGCACTCCGACGACCCCGCGCTGATGGAGGTCGCCGCGGACGCCGGCGTCGCCGTCGAGCGCGGCGACGCGAAGGACTACCCCGACCGCCTCGCCCTGGCCATGAGCAGCGTGCTCGCCGACACCGGGCTGCGCGAGCGGATGTCCGTGGCCGGCCGCGACCGGTCCCGCGCCTTCAGCTGGCGCGACTCCGCCGAGCGCGTCTGGGCGCTGCACGCCGACCTCTGAGGCGTGCGGCACCCGGCCGGCTACTGCGCGGAGTCGCCCGACAGTCCGGCGCTCACCAGCGAGTGCACGACGTCGTAGTCCGGGTCCTCCGGGTCGACCGCCGGCGGGACCAGCTCGATCGGATCCACCGGCTGCGACTTCGTCTTGAGCCCCAGCTGCACGAAGTAGCCGAGCATCCCCTGCGGGACGTCCGTCTTGATGACCTGGGAACCGGCGGACGCGACGTCCTGGAACTTGGCGAGCACGTTGCCCGGCTCGAACTGGGCGAGCAGCGCCTCCTGCACCTGCCGCTGGCGCGCCATCCGGTCGTAGTCGCTCGTGGTGTAGCGCGAGCGGGCGTAGGCGAGGGCCTGCTCGCCGTTGAAGTGCCAGTGCCCGGGATCGATCCACTGGTTGACGCCCTGCATCACGCCGTCGGAGTCGGGCAGCCCGCCCAGCGGCAGCGGTTCGTCGGCCACGTAGTCGATGTCGATGCCGCCGAGCGCGTCGATCAGCTGGGCGAAGCCCTCCATGTCGATCAGCGCGTAGTACTGGATCCTCAGATCGAGGATGCCCTCGACCGCGTCGCGCATCGCCTCGATGCCCGGCTCGCTGCCGTGGTCGACGGCGTCGGGGTAGAGCTCCGGGTGCTTCAGCTCGACCTCGGTGTAGACCGAGTTGAGCTTGCAGACGTCGACGGCGCAGTTGTCGGTGTCGTAGCCGTCGGGGTAGAGCTCGTGCATCGGGCTGGTCTCGGGGAACGGGAAGTCGACGAACTCGCGCGAGACCCCGATGATCGAGGCCTTGCCGCTCGACGCGTCGATGCTGACCACCGAGATGCTGTCGGGGCGCAGACCGTCTCGGTCCTCCCCCGCGTCGCCGCCGAGGAGCATCACGTTGTAGCGGCCGTCGATCGGCTGCTCGATCGCTCCGCCGCCGAAGATCGACGACAGCGTCCCGCGGGTGACGCCGAGCAGGTAGGTGCCGTAGGCGGTGGTGCCGACCGAGACCGCCATCAGCGCGATCGTCGCGAAGGCGAGCACGCCGCGCATCCGCGGGCGCACGCGGACGACGCGGATCAGGCGGAGGGTGTCGAGCGTCAGCACGGCCCAGACGACTCCGTAGACGACGAGCGCCGCCTGGAGCGCGAGCATCGAGAGGTCGAAGGTCGCGAGCGTGTAGAGGCCGGTCGGGAAGACGAAGTAGAGGAGCACCGCGACCAGGAGGGCGACCCAGAGCCCGAGGGTGAAGCCGAGCCCGAGGCGCCCGAGCCGCCGGTTCCCCGCCAGGACCTGAGCGGACCCGGGCACCAGGAGGTTGACGATCAGCAGCCACCACGCCCGCCGCGTCATGAAGGCGCGGGAGGCGACGTCCGGGTGCCGCAGCGGCAGAGCGACGGCCGTCACAGGCCCGCCACCAGGGCGTCGTTCTTCGCGGCGACCTGCACTTCGAGGTCGGCGGCGAAGGCGTCGAGCGCTGCGGAGAGGGCGTCGTCCGCCGTCGCGAGGATCTTCACCGCGAGCAGTCCGGCGTTCCGCGCTCCGCCGATGGAGACGGTGGCGACGGGGACGCCCGCCGGCATCTGCACGATCGAGAGGAGGGAGTCGAGCCCGTCCAGGCGGGCGAGCGGGACCGGCACTCCGACGACGGGGAGCGAGGTCACCGCGGCGAGCATGCCGGGGAGGTGGGCGGCTCCGCCCGCTCCGGCGATGACGACCTTCAGGCCGCGGTCGCGGGCCCCGCGGCCGTACGCGATCATCGCCTCCGGGGTGCGGTGCGCGGAGACGACGCGGACCTCGTGCGCCACGCCGAACTCGGCGAGGACGGTGGACGCCGCCTGCATGACGGACCAGTCCGAATCCGAGCCCATCACGACGCCGACGAGCGGCGCGGGCCCGTTCACGAGCGTGTCCGCGCTCACGAGAGGGCTCCGGCAGGGGTCGGGGAGGTCGGCTGGCTCGTCACGGCGACCATCGTACGGGTCAGTCCGTGAGAACGGCCGCCGCCGCGCGAGCCTCGTAGACCACGAGGTCGAGGTCGTCGCCGGTGGCGTTCACGTGCCCGACCTTGCGGCCCGGTCGCGGCTCCTTGCCGTAGTTGTGCACCTTCACGCCCGGGTGATCGGCGAGCACCCGCGGGTAGCGGTCCGTCAGCGACTCCCCCACCGGGCCGCCGAGCACGTTGACCATCACCGTCCACGGGTCGCGGCACCCCGTCGCGCCGAGCGGCAGGTCGAGGACCGCGCGCAGGTGCTGCTCGAACTGCGAGGTGGTCGATCCGTCCATCGTCCAGTGGCCGCTGTTGTGCGGGCGCATGGCCAGCTCGTTGACCAGGATGCGGTCGTCCGTCGTCTCGAACAGCTCGACGGCCAGGACGCCGGTGACCCCGAGGCTGTCGGCGATCGTCTGCGCGATCTCGGCCGCGGCGGCTGCGAGCCGACCGGCTGACGCGGGGGCCGGAGCGATCACCTCGGCGCAGACGCCGTCGCGCTGCACCGACTCCACCACGGGCCAGAGGATGCTCTCGCCGGAGGGGCGCCGGGCGACGAGCTGCGCGAGCTCGCGGCGGAAGCCGACCAGCTCCTCGACCAGGAGCGAGCCGCCCCGGCCGTCCTCGGCGAGGGCGGTGAACCAGTCGTCCGCCTCATGGGCGCCGCGCACCACGCGCACGCCCTTGCCGTCGTATCCGCCGCGCGCGGTCTTCACCACGGCGCTGCCCCCGTGCTCGGCCAGGAACTCCCCGAGCTCCTCGGCGCAGGAGACCTCGGCCCACTCGGGCACGGGCACGCCGAGCTCGGTCAGGCGGCGCCGCATCATCAGCTTGTCCTGCGCGAACAGCAGGGCGTCGGGGCCGGGGTGCACGGCGACGCCGCGGGCGACGAGCTCGCGGAGGATCGGCTGGGGAACGTGCTCGTGGTCGAACGTGACCACGTCCACGGTCTCGGCGAAGGCGAGCACGGTCGCCTCGTCTCGGTAGTCGCCGACCCGTGTCGCGGCGAGCGCCGCCGGGGCGCCCTCGCTCTCGGCGAGCACGGCGATCTCGATGCCGAGCTCCACCGCCGCGGGGATCATCATCCGAGCGAGCTGGCCGCCCCCGATCACGCCGACGCGCATGGCGCTCCTCCGTCTCCGCCCGCTGGCGCGGGGCGGCTCCATGCTACCGAGGCCCCGGCGGGCTCACGCGGGCGGCGGCCACTCCGGCTCGAGGACCGGAGCCGCGCCGATCGCCTCCCGCAGCAGGTCGGCCGTGAGCTCGGGATCCGGCAGATCGCGCAGCACGAACACCTCCGCGCCCGCCTGCAGGATCCGGACGTCGCCGCAGCGGGCGAGACGCTGGCCGAGGGAGCGCTCGACCGCGACGTCCATCCTCCGGTCGAAGACCACCTCGGCCCGCCGGACCGACGCCACGCCCCGGCGCGCGCTGAGGCCGGAGGCGGTGACGCGGTAGCGCACGCTCGCCCAGCCGGCGATCCCGGGAGCGCAGAGGAGCAGCACCAGCAGGGCGGTGCCGAGCCCGATGATCCAGCGCTGCAGGGCGAGCTCGAACTGCGCGGCGAAGTAGAAGCCCGTCCAGGTGAGCAGGAGGAGGCCGACGACCGGTGCGACCGCCCGGCGGGCGCGCGGGGTCAGCCGCGCCAGCTCGCGGTCGGCGGGGTCGGTCCGGGCCATCAGGAGCGCAGATGCGTGACGTCGCCGGCCGGGAACGAGCGCAGCGCGCCGCCCTGCTCGAGCAGGAGCGAGCCGTCCGGAGCGAGGTCGGAGGCGGTCCCCTCCTCCTGCGTGCCGTCGGGCAGCTCGAGCCGGACGCGCGTGCCGAGGGTGCCGCAGGAGGCGCGGACGGCGGCCGCCGCTCCGGAGGCCTCGGCGTCGCCCTGGGCGAGCAGCGGAGCGAGCAGGGCCTGGAACCCGGTGAGGAACGCGGCGAGCACCTCGTCGGCGCTCGTCGTCCGCGCCCCGGCGAGGGCGAGCGAGGTCGCGGTCGGGACCGGCAGCTCCGCCTCCGTCAGCAGCAGGTTCACGCCGGTGCCGACGACGACCCGCCCGTCCGGCAGGCGCTCGGCGAGGATCCCGGCGACCTTCCGGCCGTCGATCAGGACGTCGTTGGGCCACTTGACGGCGACGTCCCCGTCGACGAGGGGTGCGAGGGCGCGGGCGAGAGCCGCCCCGGCCACGAGCGGCAGCCAGCCGGAGGCCTCGGCGCCGAGGGCGGAGGCGTCGACCAGGGTGGAGGCCGCGAGCGTCCGGCCCGCGGGCGCCTGCCAGACGCGCCCCAGCCGGCCGCGCCCGGCGCGCTGGTCGCCGGTGGCGACGACGGAGAGGTGCGGCCACGCGGCGGGGTCGGCGACCGCCCGCTCGCGGAGCTCGTCGTTCGTCGACCCCGCCGATTCGAGCGCGAGGACGCGGGGGGAGACGGCCGAGGAGAGCGGGAGCTGCATCCCGCCACGGTAGCGGCGGCTCCCGCGAGGCCGCTCCGAGCGCTGCTCGCGACGGCCCGCCCTTGTCCGGATCCTCCCGTCCGGAGCGGCCCTCCCTGTGCGAGTGCGACAAGAGGAGGCGTCCGCCCCGCCGGTAGGGTGAGCGGGTGACCGCGAACACCGAACGTCCCGCGCCCGATCTGTACACGACCGCGGGGAAGATCGCGGACCTCAGGAACCGCTACCACGAGGCCGTCACGGCCAGTGGCGAGGCGGCGATCGAGAAGCAGCACGCCAAGGGCAAGATGACCGCGCGCGAGCGGATCGACACCCTCCTCGACCCGGGCTCCTTCGTCGAGCTGGACGAGTTCGTCCGCCACCGCACCCACGCCTTCGGCATGGAGAAGAAGCGCCCCTACGGCGACGCCGTCGTCACCGGGACCGGCACCATCCACGGCCGCCAGGTCGCCGTGTACTCGCAGGACTTCACGATCTTCGGCGGCTCGCTCGGCGAGGTGGCCGGCGAGAAGATCATCAAGGTGATGGACCTCGCCCTGAAGACCGGCGTCCCGATCATCGGCATCCTCGACTCGGGCGGAGCGCGCATCCAGGAGGGCGTGGTCGCTCTCGGCAAGTACGGCGAGATCTTCCGCCGCAACACCGCGGCGAGCGGCGTGATCCCCCAGATCTCGATCATCTGCGGCCCGGCCGCAGGAGGCGCGGTCTACTCCCCCGCGCTGACCGACTTCGTGATCATGGTCGACAAGACCAGCCAGATGTTCGTCACCGGGCCCGACGTCATCAAGACCGTCACCGGCGAGGACGTCGGCATGGAGGAGCTCGGCGGCGCGCTGACCCACAACAAGATCTCGGGCGTCTCGCACTACCTCGCGAGCGACGAGAACGACGCGCTGGACTACGCGCGGACGCTCCTCTCCTTCCTCCCCGACAACAACCTGTCGCCGGTCCCCGTCTTCGAGACCGAGGTCGACCTCGAGACGACCGACGCGGACCGCTTCCTCGACACGGTCATCCCCGACAGCCCGAACCAGCCGTACGACATGCGCGCCGTCATCGAGCACATCGTCGACGAGGGCGACTTCCTCGAGGTGCAGCCGCTGTTCGCGCCGAACATCGTGATCGGCTTCGGCCGTGTCGAGGGCCGCTCCGTCGGCATCATCGCGAACCAGCCGAGCGCCATGGCGGGCACGCTGAACATCGAGGCGGGCGAGAAGGCGTCCCGCTTCGTCCGCTTCTGCGACGCGTTCTCGCTGCCGATCCTGACCCTGGTCGACGTCCCGGGCTACCTGCCCGGCACCGACCAGGAGTGGACCGGCGTCATCCGCCGTGGCGCGAAGCTGCTCTACGCCTACGCCGAGGCGACCGTGCCGCTGGTCACGGTCATCCTGCGCAAGGCCTACGGCGGCGCCTACATCGTGATGGGGTCCAAGCAGCTGGGCGCCGACATCAACCTCGCGTGGCCGACCGCCGAGATCGCCGTCATGGGCGGCCAGGGCGCGGTCAACATCCTCTACCGCAACGAGATCCGCAAGGCGGAGGAGGCCGGCGAGGACGTCGCGGCCGTCCGGACGCGCCTGGCGAACGAGTACACCTACAACGTCGCGAGCCCGTTCCTCGCGGCCGAGCGCGGCGAGCTCGACGGCGTGATCGAGCCCTCGGCGACCCGCGTCTCCGTCATCAAGGCGCTGCGGGCGCTGCGCACCAAGCGGGCCAACCTGCCCGCGAAGAAGCACGGCAACATCCCGCTCTGACCCGGCTCGCTCGGACGCCGCGGCAGGAGACGGGAGACCGTCCGTGCCGCGGCGTTCCGCTGTGTCCGCCTCCTCACGGGGTTGAGGGGCGGAACGATCAGTCGGAGGAGCCGGGGCCGGTCCGTCGGGCAGCGGACTCCGCGGGAGTGTCGGCCTGCACGGCAGGAGCGTCCGGCTCCGCTGCCGGAGCATCCGGCTTCCCCGCCGCGGAACCGGGCCTCGCCGCCCGGGTATCCGTCTTCGCCGCAGGAGCACCCGCCTTCGCTGCCGGAGCACCCGCCTTCGCCACACCAGCGCCCGCTTCGGCTGCAGGAGCATCCGGCTTCGCCGCGGGCGTCTCGGACGGCTTCTCCTCCGGCTTCGCTCCGACCACCCGGGCGAAGGCCAGCGCCTGCGAAGCGGAGAGGTCGGGCAGGTAGGCGCGGCCGAGTGCGGCTCCGATCCGGGGCAGCTGCAGGGCGTCGGGGTAGGTCATCCAGAGGCCCGCGTAGCGCGGGTGGAACTTCGCCTTGAAGCGGAACAGCGACGTGAATCCGTAGGCGGGCTCGAGCGTCCGCGAGAGGAACTCCAGCAGGCGCGAGAGGACCGTCGGCTCCGGAGGCTCCTCCCCCTCCTCGACCGGTGCGGTGGCGAGCGGGGCGCCCGAGAGCGAGAGGAACTCGGCGCCCTCCTCCTTGACGCGCAGCGCCGCGGAGGCGATGAGGAACTCCATGATGCCGGGCATCGCGTCGTCGGAGCGGCGCATGAAGTCGAGGGTCCAGCCGACCACGCGGCCCTCCCTGTGCACGGGCAGCCAGCTCGTCACACCCTGCAGCACGCCGTCCGGCCCGACCGCGAGCAGGAGCGCGACGTCGGGATCGCGGACCTCGTCGATCCCGCCGAGGGTGAAGCCCATCTCGGGCAGCGCCTTCTCGGCGACCCAGCGCTCCGACAGGTCGACGATCTGGTTGGCCATGCCGAGGGAGAGCTCGGGCCAGCTGGTCCACCGCGCCTCGATGCCCAGCTTGATGCCGCGGGTGAGCGGGTAGCGCACCTTCTGCCACCGCTTGCCCGTGAGCTCGAAGGAGGAGAGCTCGATGATCGTCTCCTCGCCGACGGAGAGGCGCGACCAGCCGAGCCGGTCGAAGACGGGGAGCAGCTCGTCGTGGATGCTGTAGAACACGGGCGTCCAGCTGCGCTCGTCGCAGAACCGCACGAACTCGGCCACGACGTCCTCGCGTCGCTCGGGAGCGCAGGCCGGGTCGGAGAGGGTGACCGCCACGCCGCCGATCACCCGGTAGGCGACTCCGCCGGTCCCGTCGGCCGAGATCCAGTGCGCATTGCCCTCCCAGGTCCCCTGGTGGCCGAGGCTGCCGGCGCCGTGCAGGGAGAGGAGCGCGCGGTACCGCGCCTCGTCGCCGCGGTTCCGCTGCACGTCGGCGGCTCGGAGCAGGGCGACCACGGCCACGACGACCACGAGCCAGAACACCGGGCCGACCCACTCGAAGACGATCCGCGCGACGGGCTCCCGCGGCACGGCGAGCAGTCCGGCGCCGCCGAGGAAGCTCACCGGGACGAAGCGCAGCAGCCCGTCCAGGAGGAGCCTCCCGACGCCCAGGAGCGGCTCGAAGCTCGTGCGCACACCGGCCGAGAGCGCGAGGTAGCCGCCGAGGGACACGACGAAGGCGATCGCGACGACCCGCGTCCAGAGCCTCGCGGCGGCACGGGGAGCCCGGATGCGGAAGTGCCTCCTCCCGATCACGAGCATCGCCACGACGGCCAGCGGCACCAGCACCGTCGTCGCCACCCAGAGCAGGTACTCCGCGTAGTACAGGAACTCGGGGTGCCGGGCCGCGCGCTGGAGGGAGAACACCTCCAGGATCGCGATCGCGATGTTCACCCCGACCGCCAGCAGCAGGCCCAGGCGGCGCCCGGAGCGCAGGCCGTAGGCGGCGACGAGCAGGAGGAGGAGCGGGACGAACGTGAGCAGGATCGGCCCGGGGGCGACCAGGCTCAGCTTCACGTGGTGGGCGCAGTGCCGGAGGGCGCGGCTGCACGGGTCCTCGAGGTCCGTCGTCCCCGTGAAGGCGCTCTGCAGCAGTCGGCCGAGGAACGAGAACGGACCGTAGCCCGAGTCCGAGAGGACGGCGACGAGCGGACCGATCGCGGTGACGACGACGACCGCCGCCAGAAGCCCCCGGGACTCGCGGTGCGAGCTCGGCGCCGGACGCTGCGGACGCAGCCCCGACGCTCCTCGCGCGAGCACCGCGCCGAGCACGAGACCCGCACCGCCGGCGAGGAGCCGGTACGCGTCGGCGGAGTCGCCCGCGTAGAGCACGAACATCAGCACGACGGCGAAGACGGTCACCCGGAGCCGGCGGCGCCACAGAGCCCCCATGAAGGCGGTCGACGCGATGAGGGCGCCGACCGCGCCGATGAGCGGGTCGAAGGTGTGGTCGCCGACGGTGTCGCCCGCCCACCACTCGCCGGCGAGAGCGCCGATCGACTGCACGGCCGACCCGACGACGATCCCGACGGCCCCGGTCACGAGGAAGGCGAGGAGGGTGCGGGCCGAGCCGAGGCGGCGCTCCGCGGCGAGGAGCATCGGGAGCACCAGCACGACGTCCAGGAGCAGCTGCAGCGGGTCCGCCGCGATCAGGAGGGCGGTCACCGCCGTCCAGGGACGGCCGTCGAGGGTCGTCGTCGCACCCGCCGCCCACCAGGCCGTCGTCTCGGCTCCTGCGGGGGCGACGAGCGTCCCTGTGACCGCGCTCGCAGCCAGGAGGACCAGGACGACCGAGACGGCCGCGGGCGACCTCCGGACCAGCAGACGCAGGGGGCGCAGCGCCGCGGCACCGCTCCTCGGGAACCACGTCGGCATGCGGGGACGCTCCTGTTCGCAACGGACGGACGACGCTCCGGCGGCATCCGGCGTCAGCATAGCCATGCCCCGCCGACCGGCGCCGTGAACGGCATGCGATAGCGTCACGGGATGACCGCCTCCGAGTCCTCACCCGCCGTCGTCATCTCCACCCCCGGCCTCGACGCCGCCGAGATCGCCGCCGTCACGGCCGTCGTCACCGCACTGACCTCGCGCACCGAGGCCGAGCCGGAGACCCCGCAGGAGCTCAGCGGAGGCTGGAACGACCGCACCGCCGCGGTCCGCAGGCCGCTCCGGCCGGCACCCGGAGCATGGCGCTCCTTCTCCGGCTGAGCGCACTCGCAGACGCCGGCCGTGGGCGGACGGGCGATCCGCGACGTGGAACGTGAAATTTGTCCCCCGATTAGTCCCCTAAAGTGCTGACTATGCGCCTCCTGGCGGAGCGAGCACACTAGTGGACGTACGGTACTCCTCCTTCGGAAGGGGCACCGCCAATCACTCGCCGACCAGGGTAAGCAGGCGGGTGTGTTGGGGGCGAGTGAGGGTAATATTCGGGTTGTTACCCTCACTCGGGGTTTGACGGCGGGCCGGGCCCCCTCTTCGGAGGAGTGGACGGCCCGCCGCACTCCGTTAACGGGGGCTGCTGACGATGGGCTCCGGTCATGACGGGCTCCGCTCATGACCGGCTCTGGGCCTGACCGGCTCCGCTCACGATCGTGCCGCGCCGACGACCGGTCCGCGCCGAGACCCGAGCCGTGCCGAGACCTGAGCCGTGCTGAGAGTCGACTGCGTCCCGACCGCGGCGCCGATCCGACATCCGCACGCCCCCTGCACCGGGTCGCCGTCCGTCGCCGCGCGATCCGACTTCCGCGTGGCGCTCTCTCCGCCGCTCAGACGTCCCGTCCGCCGACGCCGTCGCGCCGGATCTCGACCCAGGCGTCGACCTCGTCCCCCGTGTCGTCGGAGCCGAGAGCGCCCGCGCTGCCGTCGCCCGCCGTCCGCAGGCCCACGACCGTGACCGCAGAGGCCGAGTCCGCCGACGCGGTGCGCACCACCACGCGGTCGACCTCCTCGCGGATCCCGCTCAGAGCCCGGGCGAGCTCCCCCAGCACTCGACGGCTCTCTTCCTCGGAGGTGCGGTCGAGGCCGCCGTCGTCGAGCACCGACACGGTCACGCCTCGCCGGCGCGCGTCGAGCACGAGACGCCGCACCTCGTCGTCCAGCAGCCGCCGGCCGCGGATCTCGTCGCGCACGGCCGCCTCGAGCAGGCGGCATTCTCGACGCTCCTCGTCGGTGAGGCCCGGTCCCGGCTCCGCGATGCGCAGCAGCATGTCGGAGGCGAGGGCGCGGGTCTGCTCCAGCCGGACCTCGCGCTCCGTGAGGTGCGCCTCCTCCGCCGCCCGCCACGACGCGGCCGCGCGCTCGGCCGCCTCGAGCACGCGCGCCTCCGACCCTGCGCGCCCGAGCTCGACGATGAGCAGCTGCGCGATCGCGACCCAGGCGATCCCCCCGACGACGCCGAGAGTGGCCAGAGCGGCCGGGCCGGCCCAGAACACGGTGTGCACGATCAGGAAGCCGACGCCGACCCAGGCGCAGGCCGCGCGCCGGCGGGCGCACACGATCGTCATCAGGGTGCCGACCGCGGCGATGTACCAGGTGGAGTAGCCGTTGGAGGCTCCGGGATCGAGCGAGGGCGCGACGAGCAGCGGCAGCGCGACGGCGACAGCGGTCATCCCGACCGCGACGGGCGGGGCGAGCCGGGTCGTCGCTCCGGGCCAGAGGGCGACGACGGTCGCCGCGACGTACAGCGCGACCGCGACGAGGTCGGCCGGCGTGGCCGGGGAGATGCGGAAGGAGAAGAAGGCGAGCACCACGTGGTAGAGCGAGAAGCCGGCGCCGAGCACCTGGAGCAGGGGGCGTGGATAGGCGATCATCGCGCTGCTCCCCCGTCCGCCCGCCAGGAGAGGACGACACGGGTGCCCTCGCCCGGAGTCGAGTCGACCCGCGCCGATCCCCGAGCGTTGTGCACCCGCTCGAGGATGGAGAGCCGGATGCCCAGCCGCTCGCGGGGGACGTCGGCGAGCCGGAAGCCGCGGCCGTCGTCCTCCACCACGACCTCCACCGCGCCGTCGCCCAGCAGCCCGTGCACGGCGCGGTGGACGCTGCCGCTCGGACCCGCGTGCTGGACGCTGTTGGCGAGCGCCTGCCAGACCGCGCCGAGCAGCGCCTCGGCCACTGGACGCGGCAGCGTCGTCGCGCGGGGGTCCACTCCGTCGGCCGTCGCGACCGCGATCTCGGTCCCGAAGGTCGACGCCGCGTGACCGAGCTGACGCTGCAGGAGCTCGAGCGGGACCAGCCCCTCGGGCGGCTCCGGCTCGTGGTCGGGCAGCAGCACGGCAAGGGTGCGCTGCGCCATCGAGGAGACCAGCGCGCGCTCGGCCGGCGACTCGGCGGAGGCGGCGGAGAGCAGCGTCGCGAGCACGTTGTCGTGCACCAGGGCGTCGACCTCGACCCGCTCCATCTCGCCGGCGTGCTGGCGCATCGCCGCCTCGTACTGCTCCATGGCCGTGGTCTGCGCGCGGTCGATCTGGTCGGCCGACTGCCGGAGCACGGTGATCAGCACCAGCATCACGAAGCCGACGATGCCCACGTAGGCGGCGTCGAGGATCGCGCGGGTCGGCTCCGCCCCGCCGCCGGAGGGGAGGACGCGCAGCAGGCCGAACAGCACGGTCGTCACCGACACGTACGCGATCGCGATCCGGAGCGGAGCGGCGATCGTGCAGAAGGCGGTCCCGATGGTCAGCAGGTACCAGATCCACGGGGTCTCGCGGTCCGCGCCTCCGCTGGCGACGGCGGCCGGCCAGGTCAGGAGCGCGACGAGGACGCCGACCGCGACCAGGACCGCCGTGATCCGCGTGCCCCGCCGCAGCACGGCGGTGATCACGGCGGCGGTGAGCGATCCGAAGACCAGCACCAGCACCGGCCAGGCCACCTCGGGGCGCAGCAGGGGCAGCTGGGCGAGGATCGGCGGAACGGTCTGCACGCCGAAGCCGAAGCCGAAGAACGACACGACCGTGCTGATGATCCTGTCGATCCGCTCGCGCCCGGCGTTGCGGCGGGCGATCGGCGCCTCAGCGCCCGCCATCGCCGTCGTCCGGGTCGATGCCCGGGAGGATGCCGTCCTCCACCGCGCGCCGCAGCAGATCGACCTTCGTCGGGGCGGGACGGCCGATCTCGACGTACTTGTCGCGGATCCGGTCGAGGTACTCCTTCGCCGTCGACACGGAGATCTGCAGCCGCTCGGCCACCAGCTTCAGCGGCAGCCCCGAGGCGTACAGATGCAGGACGTCGCGCTCGCGACGGCCGAGCACGGCCCGGGCGAAGTCGTCGTCGGCGTCGATCGCCGAGGCCCACTCCAGATTGTTGAGGACCTCGCCGCGGGCGACGGTGCGGATGGCGGCGACGACCGTCGACATGGGCGAGGACTTCGGGATGACGCCGGCGGCCCCCGCGGCGAGCGCCTCCCGCACGGCCACGACGCGGTCGGCGATGCTGTGGACGAGGACTGCGGAGCCGCGCACCTGCCCCCACTTGACGTTGCTGGTGATGCTCGAGCCGTCGTTCAGGGACAGGTCGAGGACGAGCACCTCGATCTCGGCGCCGCCGATCGTGCTCTCGAGGGCCTGGACGGTCTCGGCGGCGGCGACCACCTGCATCCCCGCGCTCTCGACGGCGGCGGCCACGCCCAGGCGCACCGACTCGTGGTCGTCCACGATCGCCACGCGCACGCGCGGGGCCTCGGCTGCGGCGACGTCGGCGTGGGGCTCCATCCCGCCCATGGTACGCAGGCGCGGGCCCGCGGTCAGTCCTCTCGTCGGACCAGTCGCGCAACGGCCTCCACGTGGGAGGTGTGCGGGAAGAGGTCGAAGCCCTCGAGGCGCTCCAGCTCGTAGCCGGCCCCGGTCAGGGCGCCCACGTCGCGGGCGAGTGCGACCGGGTCGCAGGCGACGTAGACGAGCTGCGCCGGCTGCAGGTCCACCAGAGCGTCGGTGACCGCTCGGCCGGCACCCGAGCGGGGCGGGTCGAGGACCACGGTCGCGGCACGCCACCGCGCCCGCTCGCGCGCATCGGCTTGGGCGACGACGTCGCGGAGGTAGCGGTCGACGCGGGCGGTCACCGCGCGGGCGCCGACCTGGTCGGCCAGGTTCTCGAGCGCGTGCTCGGTGGCGCGGGAGTCGCTCTCGACGCTGGTCACGCGCACTCCGGCGCCGAGGCGGTCGGCCAGCGCAGCGGCGAGCAGGCCCACCCCGCCGTAGAGGTCGTGGTTGGCGGCCGACGGGTCCGCCGCATCCGCGTCGACGGCGGCCTGCACGGCCTCGAAGAGCGCGGCGGCAGCGCCGCGGTGCACCTGCCAGAAGCCGGTGCGGTCGACGCGGAAGGTGCGGTCGGCGACGAACTCGCTCACCACTGTGCGGTCGCGGCGGGCGCGCTTGTCGGAGGGGTCGTGCACGAGCACCGCGGCCCCTTCGGACCCGGCCGCGTCGACGAGGTCGACCACCGAGCCGGGAGCGAGGCGCTCGCCCAGCGGTGCGGCCAGGGAGGAGTCGGCCGTCGCGAGGGGCAGCGACTCCACGGTGACGACGTGGTGGCTGCGCGCCGCGTAGGGGCCGACCCGTCCGTCGTCGTCGACGTGGAGGCGGTTGCGCG
Source organism: Rathayibacter sp. AY2B3 (assembly GCF_002931755.1). Classification (NCBI taxonomy): domain Bacteria; kingdom Bacillati; phylum Actinomycetota; class Actinomycetes; order Micrococcales; family Microbacteriaceae; genus Rathayibacter; species Rathayibacter sp. AY2B3. The sequence goes on from NZ_PSUG01000007.1 coordinate 80,752, forward strand.
TGCGCCAGCCGAGGCCGCCGGACGCGTCGTCCCCGCCGATCGGCGAGACCTCCACCTCGACCTCGCGACGGGCGAAGCGGGAGAAGGAGTCGACGAGCACGAGGCGCTTCAGCTCGCGCTGGTAGGCGAGGTCGGCGTGGCCGAGCTCGGCGCCGCCGACGCGCTCCTCCGGGCGGCGGTCGAGAGCGGCCTCAGGCCAGACGTGCTCCACCCGGTGCTCGGACGCGTCGAGCACCTCGAGCGCCTCGGCGCGCCAGAAGCTGTCGTGCCGGACCTCGCTGATCCGCGCCCGCACGCGCTCTCCGGGGAGGACGTCCGGGACGAAGACGACGCGGCCCTCGTGCCGGGCGACGAACACGCCGCCGTGGGCGACATTGCTAATGTCGAGCTCGATCTCGGTCCCGAGTGCGTCGTCGGCCCCGTCGGGGCGGGCGGATGCTCGGGGCGGGGTCTGTGCCATCCGTCGAGCATCCCACAGCGTGGGCCCGGCCGCAGGGAGCCCTCGTGCGCCTCTACCTCGCCTCCACCTCCCCCGCGCGCCTCGCACTGCTGCGGGCCTCCGGGATCGAGCCCGTCGTCGTCCCCTCCGAGGTGGACGAGCCCGCGGCCGTCGCCCGGGCCGAGCTGGAGCGGGGCGCGGCGCTCGACGCGGACGCCACCGTCTCGCTGCTCTCCCGCGCCAAGGCGCACGCCGTCCTGCGCCCGGAGATCGACGGTCTGGTGCTCGGCGGCGACTCCGCGTTCGTCCTCGACGGCGTCGTCCACGGCAAGCCGCACGAGCCGGAGCGGGCCCGGGAGCGCTGGCGCGCCCAGCGCGGACGCACCGGCCGCCTCCACTCCGGCCACTGGCTCGTCGACCACCGCGGCGGGAGGATCGTCGCCGAGGCCGGAGCGGTCACCTCCGCCGCCGTCACCTTCGCCGACGACATCGACGACGCCGAGATCGACGCCTACGTCGCCACCGGCGAGCCCCTCGAGGTGGCCGGGGCCTTCACCATCGACGGCCGCGGCGCCGGCTTCATCACCGCGATCGAGGGCGACCCCTCGACGGTGATCGGCATGTCGGTGCCGACCCTCCGCGCTCTGGTGCGGAGCCTCGGCGTCGACTGGACCGCGCTCTGGAACCGCTGAGGACCGTCCCGCCCTTGTGAGGAACCGACGAAGGCCCTCCGCTTCTTTGTGGTGAGCCGCGCCGGACCGGGTGGAGCCGCCCCCTAGGGTTGGGGACCATGCCGAAGATTACGAAGGTGCTCGTCGCCAACCGGGGCGAGATCGCCGTCCGAGTCATCCGCGCCGCCCGCGACAGCGGGATCGCCTCCGTGGCCGTCTACGCCGACCAGGACCGCGACGCCGTGCACAGCCGCCTCGCCGACGAGGCCTACGCCCTCGGCGGGACGACCAGCGCCGAGACCTACCTCGTCATCGACAAGCTGCTCTCGGTGGCGCGCCGCTCCGGTGCCGACGCCGTGCACCCCGGCTACGGGTTCCTCGCCGAGAACGCCGACTTCGCCCGCGCCGTCATCGACGCCGGCCTGATCTGGATCGGCCCCGGCCCCGAGGCCATCGAGCGCCTCGGCGACAAGGTCTCGGCCCGCCACGTCGCCGAGAAGGTCGGCGCCCCGCTCGCCCCGGGAACCCTGAACCCCGTCTCCGGCGCCGCCGAGGTGCTCGAGTTCGTGGACCAGTACGGCCTCCCCGTCGCGATCAAGGCGGCCTTCGGCGGCGGCGGTCGCGGCCTCAAGGTCGCCCGGGAGCGCGACGAGGTCGAGGAGCTGTTCGCCTCCGCCACGCGCGAGGCCGTCGCCGCCTTCGGCCGCGGCGAGTGCTTCGTCGAGAAGTACCTCGATCAGCCGCGCCACGTCGAGACCCAGTGCCTGGCCGACGCGCACGGCACCGTCGTCGTCGTCTCCACCCGCGACTGCTCCCTCCAGCGCCGCCACCAGAAGCTCGTCGAGGAGGCGCCCGCGCCGTTCCTGACCGAGGCGCAGAACACCGAGCTCTACCGCGCCTCGAAGGCGATCCTGCAGGAGGTCGGCTACCTCGGCGCCGGGACCTGCGAGTTCCTGATCGGCAAGGACGGCACGGTGTCCTTCCTCGAGGTGAACACCCGCCTCCAGGTCGAGCACCCCGTGTCGGAGGAGATCACCGGCATCGACCTCGTCCGCGAGCAGTTCCGCCTCGCCGAGGGCGGCGTGCTCGACTACGACGACCCGGCGCCCCGCGGCCACTCCTTCGAGTTCCGCATCAACGGCGAGGACGCGGGCCGCGGCTTCCTCCCCGCTCCGGGCCCGGTGCACGTCTTCAAGGCCCCCGGCGGACCGGGCGTCCGCGTCGACTCCGGCGTCGTCGCCGGCGACGTGATCTCCGGCTCCTTCGACTCGCTCCTCGCGAAGCTGATCGTCACCGGCGACAGCCGCGAGCAGGCGCTGGAGCGCTCGCGGCGCGCCCTCGCCGAGTTCGAGGTCACCGGCCTGCCGACCGTCCTCCCCTTCCACCGCGCGATCGTCGAGGACCCGGCCTTCGCCCCCGAGGGCGGAGCGCCCTTCACGATCTACACCCGCTGGATCGAGACCGAGTTCGAGAACACGATCCCGGCCTGGAGCGGCGAGCCCGGAGCGACCGACGAGCCGGCGGACCGCCGGAACGTGGTCGTCGAGGTCGACGGGCGCCGCGTCGAGGTCACGCTCCCCGCCGACCTGGCCGGCTCGGGACCCGCCCGCGGGGCCGCTGCGGCCTCCCCGAAGCGCCGCGGCTCCTCCTCCGTCAGCACCGTCACGGGCGACTCCGTCGCCTCGCCCATGCAGGCGACCATCGTCAAGGTCGCCGTCGCCGAGGGCGACACGGTCGTCACCGGCGACCTGGTCGTCGTCCTCGAGGCGATGAAGATGGAGCAGCCGCTCACCGCCCACAAGGACGGCGTCGTGAAGGGCCTCGACGCGGCGGCCGGCGCGACCGTCCCCGCCGGTCACGTCCTCCTCCAGATCGTCTGAGCGCGCGGCGGCACCGAGGGAACCGCGGGCCGTCGAGGGAACCCGCTGGCCGCGGTTCCCTCGACGGTCCGGGGTTCCCTCGGTCGGGGGGCGGGCGTCAGGTGACGATGTGCATGGCGCGCGCGGCGTCCGAGATCGAGCCGGTGAGGCTCGGGTAGACGGTGAAGGCCCGCGCGACCTGGTCGACGGTCAGGCGGTGCTCCACAGCGAGGGCGAGCGGGAAGATCAGCTCGCTCGCCTTCGGAGCGACGATGACGCCTCCGATGACGGTGCCGGAGCCCGTGCGCGCGAACAGCTTCACGAAGCCGTCGCGGATGCCCATCATCTTCGCCCGCGGGTTCGCGGCGAGCGGGAGCTTGTAGATCTCGCCCTGCGCGATCCCCTCCTCGATCTCGCGCTGGCTCCAGCCGACGGTCGCGATCTCGGGCTGGGTGAAGATGTTGGCCGCGACATTGCGCACCTCGGTCGGGTTCACGGCGTCCCCCATGGCGTGGAACACGCCGGTGCGGCCCTGCATGGCGGCGACGGAGGCGAGCGGGAGGAACGTGGTGCAGTCCCCGGCCGCGTAGATCGAGGGGACGCTGGTGCGGGCGACGCGGTTGACGCGGATGTGCCCCGACTCCGTCAGCTGCACTCCCGCGTCCTCGAGGCCGATGCCCGCCGTGTTCGGCACGGAGCCGACGGCCATGAGGCAGTGCGAGCCCTCGACGACGCGTCCGTCCGAGAGCACGGCCTGCACGCCCTTCTCGGTCCGCTCGACGCGGTCGGCGCGCGACTTCGAGAGCACGACCATGCCGTTGCGCTTGAAGACGTTCTCGATCACGGCGGCCGCGTCGGCGTCCTCGCCGGGCAGCACCTGGTCGCGGGAGGAGATGAGGGTCACGCGGGCGCCGAGCGCGCGGTAGGCGGAGGCGAACTCCGCGCCGGTCACGCCGGAGCCGACCACGATCAGGTGCTCGGGGACGGACTTGAGGTTGTAGAGCTGGGTCCAGCTGAGGATGCGCTCGCCGTCGGGCGCAGCGGTCGGCAGCACGCGCGGGCTGGCGCCCACCGAGACCACGATCGTGTCCGCCTCGATGCGGTCGAAGTCCATGCCCTCGCCGCCGGCGGCCGTCGAGACGATCAGGGCGTTCGACCCGTCCAGGCGCCCGTCCCCCTGGACGATCCGCACGCCGTGGTGCACCAGGTTCGCGCGCATGTCCTCGGACTGCTGGCGCGCGAGGCCGAGCAGGCGCTTGTTCACCGTCGCCAGGTTGACCGCCACGTCCGGGCGTACCGGCTTGTTCTGCTCCGAGCGGGTGAAGAACTGCACGCCCAGGTCGGCGGCCTCGCCGATGGCGTTGGTGGCCTCCGCCGTCGCGATGAGCGACTTCGACGGGACGACGTCGGTGATGACGGCCGAGCCGCCCACTCCGACCCGCTCGACCAGGGTGACCTCGGCGCCGAGCTGCGCTCCCGCGATGGCGGCTTCGTAGCCGCCCGGCCCCCCTCCGAGTACAGCGATCCTCTGCGCGCGCTCGAACTCGTAAGCCATGCTTCCCATTGTCCTCTCTCACTGAGTGTTCGCCCAATCGCGGGGTGTCGGATCGGCTGCGGGAGCCGTCCTCCGCGGCCGCGCAGCCCGTCGGTAGGGTGGGAGGATGTCCGACCAGACCCTGCACCCGCTCGACGCCCCCGACGCCGATCCCTTCGAGATCGCGGCCCGCGCGGCCGCTCAGATCGCGGAGGCGACCGGGGTCGAGAAGCACGACATCGCCCTCACTCTCGGCAGCGGCTGGGGCAGGGCCGCCGACGCGATCGGCGAGACGACCGCGACCGTGGAGGCCACCGAGATCCTCGGCTTCTCCAAGCCGGCCGTGCACGGGCACGGCGGCACCCTGCGCTCCGTGCTGCTCCCCACCGGCAAGCGCGCGCTGATCATCGGAGCCCGCACCCACTACTACGAGGGCTACGGCGTGCGCCGCGTCGCGCACAGCGTCCGGACCGCCGCCGCGACGGGCGCGACGGTGATGATCCTCACCAACGGAGCGGGCGGCATCAAGGAGCACTGGACCCCCGGCACCCCCGTGCTGATCAGCGACCACATCAACCTCACGGCCGACTCGCCGCTGGAGGGCGCGACCTTCGTCGACCTCACCGACCTCTACTCCTCGCGCCTGCGCGACCTCGCGCGGCAGACCCGTCCTGAGCTGGACGAGGGAGTGTACGTGCAGTTCCGCGGCCCGCACTACGAGAGCCCGGCCGAGGTGCAGATGGCGAGGATCATCGGCGGCCACATCGTCGGCATGTCGACCGCGCTCGAGGCCATCGCCGCGCGCGAGGCGGGCATGGAGGTGCTGGGCATGTCGCTCATCACCAACCTCGCCGCCGGCATCCAGAAGACCCCCCTCAGCCATGAGGAGGTGCTCGAGGCCGGCCGCGACGCCGAGGACGACCTCGCCCGCCTGCTCGCCGGCATCACGGGGACTCTGTGAGCGCCGACGTCCGGGAGCTCGCCGAGGACTGGCTCGCCCAGGACCCCGACCCGGAGACGCGCGAGGAGCTGGTCGGCCTGCTGACCGCCTCCGACTCGGGCGACGCCTCCGCCCGCGCCGAGCTCGAGGACCGCTTCGGCGCCCGCCTGGCCTTCGGCACCGCGGGTCTGCGCGGCGCCATCGCGGCGGGATCCAATCGGATGAACCGCGTGCTGGTCTCGCAGGCCGCCGTCGGCCTCGCCGACTTCCTGCTGGAGCAGGGCGTCCAGCGGCCCGTGGTCGTGATCGGCTACGACGGCCGGAAGAACTCGCGCGTCTTCGCCGAGGACTCCGCCGCGCTGATGGCGGGCGCCGGCGTGGACGCCGTGCTGCTCCCCCGACTCCTGCCCACCCCCGTGCTGGCCTTCGCCGTGCGCCACCTCGGCGCCGACGCCGGCGTGATGGTCACGGCGAGCCACAACCCGCCGCAGGACAACGGCTACAAGGTCTACCTCGGCGGCGCCGACGAGGGCTCGCAGATCGTGCCGCCGGTCGACTCCGAGATCGCCGAGCGGATCCTCGCGGTCGCGCGGGACCGGCGCGTCCCGGAGCTGCCGCGCGGCGAGTACCGGCTCGCGGACGAGTCCGTGGTGGCCGCCTACATCGAGGCGACGGCCGCCGTCGGCCGCCAGTCCGCTCCGCTGCGCGTCGTCTACACGGCGATGCACGGGGTCGGCTGGGAGACGGCGCACCGGGTGCTCTCCGCGGCAGGGTTCGACGAGCCGGCCGTGGTGGTCGAGCAGATCGAGCCCGACTCGGCGTTCCCCACGGTCGCGTTCCCGAACCCGGAGGAGGCGGGCGCCCTCGACCTCGCATTCGCGACCGCGCGCTCCGGTCGCGCGCAGCTGATCGTGGCGAACGACCCGGACGCCGACCGCTTCGCCGCCGCCGTGCCCGACGCCTCCGCCCCGGAGGGCTTCCGGCGCCTCACCGGCAACGAGGTCGGCGCGCTGCTCGGCTGGCGCGCCGCTGAGCAGGCCCGCCGCGAGGGCCGCGTCGGAGGAGCGCTCGCCTGCTCGATCGTGTCCTCCCCCGCCCTCGGCGCCGTGGCCGCCGAGTACGGCCTCGACTTCGCCGAGACCCTCACGGGCTTCAAGTGGATCTCGCGGGTCCCCGACCTCGTCTTCGGCTACGAGGAGGCGCTCGGCTACCTGGTGAACCCCGGGACGGTCCGCGACAAGGACGGCGTCTCCGCCGCGGTCGCCTTCCTCTCCCTCGCGAGCGCGCTCGCCGCCGAGGAGCGCACGATCGACGACGAGCTGGAGTCGTTCGCGGAACGGTTCGGGCTCTTCGGATCGGAGCAGATCTCGCTCCGCGTCACCGACCTCTCCGAGATCGGCCGGATCATGGCCGGACTCCGCGCGACGCCTCCCACCGCGATCGGCGGGCTCGCCGTCGAGCGGAGCGAGGACCTGCTCGCCGAGGGCGGCGCGCTGCCCCCGACCGACGCGCTCCGCTTCTCCCTCGACGGAGCCCGCCTCATCGCCCGCCCGAGCGGCACGGAGCCGAAGGTCAAGCTCTACCTCGACGCCTGGTCGCACGACGCCGTCGCCGACGCCCGCCGGTCGGCCGTCTCGTCCCGCCTCGCCGCCCTGCGCACCGGCGCCGCGGAGCTCCTCGCGTAGGTCCCCCTCCGGTCAGCGGGGCGCGCGGACACCGATCCGCTCGCCCCGCTTCCAGAGCCACTCCACCGGGCCGAGCTCGAACCGGCGCAGCCACTGGTGCGCCGCGAGCACGACGGCCGCCGCGATGAGCAGGAACGCTCCCACGGTCACCGGGACGCGCCACTGCGCGGCCGTCACCGCCAGCCCGAGTCCCCAGCCGTAGAAGAGAGAGCCGCCGAGCAGGTTCTGCAGGAGGTAGGCGCTCAGGGCGACCCGGCCGACCTCCCGTGCCCGACGTGCCGCCCAGCCCTCGGCGCCCCGGCGGAGGCAGACCTCGGCGAGAGCCGCGAGCAGGCCGAGACCGACCAGGGGCGCGACGAGGTAGCGCTCGGCGAGCAGACCGGCGGCGCTCCCCCAGACGCCCAGCGCGAGGTCGACGGGGACGGCGAGGGCGCCGAGGACCAGCAGACGGCGGCGGAGCGGCGCGCCCTCGGTGGCGAGGACCCCCGCCCGGTGGAGGCGCGCGCCGAGGAGGAACATCGCGAGGCTGAGGAGCCCGATGAGCACCGGCTCCGCACGGAAGACGCCCGCGTTCTGCAGCCGGAAGAGGGCGAGGCCGAGGAACGACGCGTCCGCGTAGGGGCTCCGGCCGGTCGGCCCCTGTCCGGCACCGTCCGCGCTCGCCGCCACGAGCGCCACGAGCGCCGAGATCAGGACGACGTGCAGAGCGCCGCAGACGAGGATCACGCGGCGCTGCGTCGTCGGCCGGGTGAGCAGCAGCCAGGCGACGACCGCTCCGGTGACGGCGTACCCCATGAGGACGTCGAACTCCGCGATCAGCACGTAGTTGACCACGCCGTCCAGGAGGAGGAGCGTCGCGCGCCAGAGGTAGCGGCCCGGCCAGCGCGTCCTTCGCCGGACCGCGGAGGCGTGCTGGATCGCGAGGCCCATCCCGAAGGCGAGGGAGAGGAGGGCGAGGAACTTGCCCTGCGCCAGCGCCATCAGCAGGAGCTGCGCGGTCCCGGCGGAGTCGGAGGTCTCCGGCGTCACCGGGGCGGAGAGCAGTCCGAGCATCCCCCAGGGGTGGGAGAAGATCCAGATGTTCGTGCCGAGGGTCCCGATGATCGCGACACCGCGGACGACGTCCAGGGTCGCGGTGCGGCGGCCGGCTCCGGCAGGGGTTGGCAATACGGTCGTATTGGTCATGTCCGAGAGCGTAGCCTGCTCGAGCAGTCGAACGAGAGGGACACCATGCCGGATCGGCGCGAGAGCAGGAGCGACATCCTCTCGGCGGTCGTCGCCGTCCTCTCGACACGGGGGGCGGAGCACCTCAGCATCCGCACCGTCGCGGCCGAGGCCGGGGTCTCGGTGGGGGCCGTCCAGCACCACTTCCCGACGAAGCAGGCACTGCTGTCCGGGGCGATGGCCCGGGTCGAGGAGCGCTTCCGCGAGCGGATGCGGAGCCGCCTGGACGCCGAGCCGTCGGCCGAGGTGCGGCTGCGCGTCTTCTGCGACGAGATCGCCTGCGTCGCGGACGAGGACGTCCCCGACGCGATCGTCTGGACCGCCTTCGCGTCCCGCGCCGGTACCGATCCCGAGATCCGCACGATCCACACCGCCGGCTGGTCGCGCACGGAGGACGTCGTCCTGGAGCTGCTGCGCGCCGCGCATCCCGCGGCGTCGTTCGGCGCCGATGACGCCGCGCTGCTCCTCGCGGTCCTCGACGGCATCGCGGTCTCCCGCGCCTCCGAGCAGACCGAGGAGTACCTCCTGCCGGGCGAGGGCGTCCTCATCGACGAGCTCCCCAAGGTGTCGCTGCACGACCACCTCGACGGAGGACTGCGGC
>NZ_PSUG01000070.1:0-11583 GCF_002931755.1 Rathayibacter sp. AY2B3
CCGCGCGTGCGCTCTGCAGGCTTCCGTGCGATCTGCAGGCCCGCGTGCGCTCTGCAGGCTCCCGGAGTGCGATCTGCAGGACGCGGTGCGTTGTGCAGGGGGGGTGACCGATCTGCAGGCGGGTGTCCGATCTGCAGGCGGGTGTCCGATCTGCAGGCGGGTGTGCGATCTGCAGGGGATCACAGCTGTCGCCGACGGGCTCCCGCGGAGGAGAGCGCTCTTTTACTCGGAAGTCCTGCAGATCGCACCCGGGGAGCCTGCACAACGCACCGAGTCCTGCAGACGGCACCCGGGGAGCCTGCACAACGCACCGCGTCCTGCAGACCGCACTCCAGGAGCCTGCACAACGCACCGCGTCCTGCAGATCGGTCACCCACCCCCCTGCAGATCGCACGTCGTCCTGCAGATCGCACGCCCCCCTCGCGCCTCAGGACACCGAGTCGGCCGGCTCCTCCATGTACCACTCCGTGAACGAGCGCGCCCGCCCGTCCGGAGCGAAGCGGATCACCCAGAGGTTCAGGTAGGTGCGGTCGCCCGGGTAGACGGTGCGCGCCTCCACCACCGCGGTCTCCTCCGTCAGCGCGACCAGCCCCCACGCGAACGTGGGATCCGCGGGCTCCTCCTCCGCCAGCCACCACTCCACGATCGCGTCGCGCGGAGTGATCGCGTCGCGGTGCGGTGCCGTGAAGTACTCGGCGTCCTCGGTGAACAGCGCCGCCACGTCGGCCGCGTCGTCCGTGGCCCAGGCCTTCTCGTAGCCGGCGATCCAGCTCTCGATGTCGATCATCCGCCCATCCTCGTCCTGCCCGACGCGCGCGGGAAGGAGCGGGAGGGAACAAAGCGGTGACCCCTGCTGTTGAGCCCCGAGCCGGTGGAAAGCAGAGCCGAGCGATACGATCCCGCCGACGACGGCCCGCCCGCCGCCGCGGTCCGGGTGCGCGTCCGCCGCCGACACGAAGGACCGCCGTGCCCGACTCCGACAGACGCTCCCTGACCCGCTCGCCGGACCCGCGCCTCATCACCGCCGTCCTCGCCTTCGCGGGGATGAGCGCCTCCTTCATGCAGACCCTGGTCGTCCCGATCCAGTCCGAGCTGCCGACGCTGCTGGGCGCCGACCGCACCGAGACCGCGTGGGTGATCACCGCCACGCTGCTGAGCGCCTGCATCCTCACCCCGGTCTCCGGTCGGCTCGGCGACCTCTACGGCAAGCGGCGGATGGCCGTGGCCGCGCTGGTCGTGCTCGTGGTCGGCTCGATCGTGTGCGCCTTCGCGGGCGACGTCTGGACCCTGGTCGTGGGCCGGGCCCTTCAGGGAGCTGTGATGGGCGTCATCCCGCTCGGCATCTCGATCCTCCGCGACACCCTCCACCGCGACCGGCTCCCCGGCGCGATCGCCCTGGTCAGCGCGACCCTCGGCATCGGCGGCGCGCTCGGCCTGCCGCTCAGCGCCCTCATCGCGCAGAACACCGACTGGCACGTCCTGTTCTGGATGTCCGCGGGCCTCGGCGTCCTCGACATCGTCCTCGTCCTCCTGGTCGTCCCCGTATCGACGCTGCGCTCGCCCGGCACCTTCGACGTGGTCGGCACGATCGGCCTCGCCATCGGCCTCAGCGGCGTGCTGATCGCGGTCTCGCGCGGCAACGACTCCGGCTGGACCAGCCCCGCGATCCTCGGCTCCGGCCTCGGCGGCATCGCCGTCCTGCTGCTCTGGGGCTGGTACGAGCTGCGGCAGGAGAGCCCGCTCGTCGACCTCCGGGTGGCCGCCCGCCCCGCGGTGCTCTTCACCAACCTCGCCTCCGTGGCGGTCGGGTTCGCGTTCTTCGGCGCCCAGATCACTCTGCCGCAGCGCCTCGAGCTCCCCGCCGCGTCGGGCGTCGGCTTCGGCCTGAGCCTGATCGTGGCGAGCCTCGTCCTCGCGCCGTCGGGCCTGGCGATGATGGCCACATCGCCGCTCGCCGCCCGCCTCTCGGCGCAGTCCGGGCCGCGGCTCGTGCTGATCGCCGGCTCCGCGCTGATCGCGGTCTCGTACCTCCTGATCCTCCCGTTCGGCGGCGAGGTGTGGCAGATCCTGGTGATCAACGCGCTCATCGGCGTCGGCCTGGGCCTCGCCTACGCGGCGATGCCGACGCTGATCATGCACGCGGTCCCCGCCTCCGAGACCGCCGCGGCGAACGGTCTGAACTCGCTGATGCGGACCCTCGGCACGACGCTCTCCTCCGCGGTGACCGCCGGCGTGCTCGCGCAGCTGACCGTGCCGGTCGGCGACCTGCAGCTGCCGAGCTCGCAGGGCTTCGAGACCACGTTCGTGATCGGAGCGATCGGGGCACTGGTCGCCGTCGCCCTCGGCCTGCTCATCCCGCGGGCGCCCCGAGCCGAGGCGCGGCCCGCTCTGCCCTGACCGTTCCGCGCTACCTCGGCTGAGAGCCACCGGCCTCCCCTCCTCGAGGAGGCCCCCCACTCCTGGCTGACGTCGTGCCGGGCGCTACTCGTCCTCGAGCAGCATCCGCTCGATCTGCAGCTCGCGCAGCCGCGTCGACGTCTGCAGGTGCTCGCGCGCGGTCAGCACCAGGCGGCACAGGAGCACCAGCAGGACGATCGCGAGCACCGCGAACGCCGTCACGACGACTCCGTACAGCGCGGTCAGGACTCCCCAGGTCTGGATCATCCCTCGACGCTACGGAGCCGCGTCCGACCCCGCGTCCCCCGCCCGGCGGAGAGCCGAGCCCGCGCGGAGGCCCCGGTGGAGACCCGGGCCTCCGCGGGCGCTCGCGGGGAACCGCCCGGACGCCCCGGCGAAGACCCGAGCCCGCGAGGACGCCCCCGCGCCGGGCTCAGCCCGCGAACGCCCCGCGGTACGCCCGCGCCGGATGCGTCGCCGGCAGCTCGTCCGTCCCGAACAGCTTGCGGCGCAGCGTCCCCTCGGCGTACTCGGTCTGCGCGAGGCCCCGCTCCTGGAGCACCGGCATCACCCGGTCGACGAACTCCTCGTAGCTGCCGGGCAGGATCCAGTTGACGACGTTGATCCCGTCGATCCCTGCGTCGCGCCAGCCCGCCAGGTGGTCGGCGATCTGCTCCGGAGTGCCGACGACCCGTCCGCGCAGCTTCGCCGAGAGCCGGGCCAGATCGCGGACGGTCGGCTCGCGGTCGGGGGAGGCGTCGCGGATCCACTGCAGGTGGCTCTGGCCGGCGTAGGTCTCGATCGCCGAGAGCGGCAGGTCGGGGTCGAGCTTCTCGCCCGTCGCCGGGTCGAAGCCGAGGTTCGAGTGCACGAGGAACGCGTCGGAGGAGAGGTACTCGTCGATCTCGCGCTCGGCCCGGCGCGCCTCCTCCTCCGTGTCGCCGGTGATGAAGGAGAGGCCCAGGTAGAAGGAGGGCGCTCCCGCTCCGCGCCCGGCCGCCGCGGCGAGGGCCCGCGTGTCCTCGATCAGCTCGCGGGTCTTCTCCGGCGACCCCGAGAACACGAACTGCGCCTCCGCGTTCCGCGCGGCGAAGCGCCGGCCCGCGGGGGAGGAGCCGGCCTGGAAGAGCACGGGGGTGCGCTGCGGCGACGGAGCCGAGAGGTGCGGCCCCTGCACGCGGTAGCGCTTCCCGACGTGGTCGATGCGGTGGATGCGCGCCGGATCGGCGAACGAGCCGCTCTTGTCGCGCAGGAGCGCGCCGTCGTCCCACGAGCCCTCCCACAGCTTGTAGACCACGTCGAGGTACTCCTGCGCCCAGACGTAGCGCTCGTCGTGCTCCTCGAGCCGGTCGTAACCGAAGTTGCGGGCCGCGCCGTCCAGAGCGCTGGTGACGATGTTCCAGGCGATCCGCCCCTGCGAGAGGTGGTCGAGGGTCGAGACCTTGCGGGCGAAGTCGAACGGATGCGACTGCAGCACCGAGCTCGTGAACGCGAAGCCGAGGTGCTCGGTGCTCACCGCCAGGGCGGAGAGCAGCACGGCCGGGTCGTTGCTGGGCAGCTGCAGACCCTCCCGGGCGTTGACGTCCCAGTCGCCGTCGGCCGGCCCGTAGAGCCCCGCTACGTCGGCGAAGAACATCGCGTCGAAGCGGCCGCGCTCCAGCGTCCGGGCGAGGTCGATCCAGAGCTGCACGTCGTCGAACTCGTGCTGCCGGGCGTCGGGGTGGCGCCAGAGGCCGTGCTGGATGTGGGAGGCGGTGTTCATGACGAACGCGCAGAAGCGCAGCGGGCGGGGCTCGGAGTTCACGCTCCCAGGCTAGGCCGGGCGCCTCCCACCGGACTCGAACGACTCCGCGCGTAGGGTGTCCGACTGTGGAATCCCGCATCCCCGAACCCGCGCACGCCGTCCCTCCGCTGACGGACGCCGTCGCCGAGGCGCTCGACGCCAGCACCGTCGCCGAGATCCGCGCCCTGCGGGACGATTTCGCGCGGTTCATGCTCCAGTACAAGTTCGGGATGGACGAGATCGTCACGAAGGTGTCGATCCTGCAGGAGGAGTTCCGCGAGCTGCAGGAGTACAACCCGATCGAGCACGTCACGAGCCGCCTCAAGTCGGCCGACAGCCTGATCGAGAAGATCGAGCGCAAGGGCTGCGAGACGACCTTCGAGGGCATCGCCGACGCGATCACCGACATCGCCGGCGTCCGGATCACCTGCAGCTTCGTCTCGGACGTCTACCGCGTCTTCGACCTGCTCACCTCGCAGTCCGACGTGACGGTGCTCGAGGTGAAGGACTACATCGCCGAGCCGAAGGAGAACGGCTACAAAAGTCTGCACGCGATCGTCGAGGTGCCGGTGTTCCTCTCCGGCGGATCGGTCGACGTCTGCGTGGAGGTGCAGTTCCGGACCATCGCGATGGACTTCTGGGCGAGCCTGGAGCACAAGATCTACTACAAGTACGACCGCCAGGTCCCGCAGGAGCTCCTCGACGGCCTCGCCGACGCGGCCCGCACCGCCGCCACCCTCGACGCCGACATGGAGCGCCTCCACCGCCAGGTCCGCGGCCCGCTGCCCGGCGCGCGCACCTACGACGTCTGAGGCGTCGCCGGGTCTCGATACGCCGCTTCGCGGCTACTCGACCACCAGGGAGCCTTGCTGATCGAGTAGCGCGCGCAGCGGGCGTATCGAGATCCGTGTTGTGTCGCTGGTCTCGATACGCCGCTCCGCGGCTACTCGACCACCAGGGCCCGTCGCGGCCGGCGTCCTCGCACCAGGGCCGGCGCCGCCCGCGCGACCACCAGAGAGCCTTGCTGATCGAGTAGCGCGCGCAGCGGGCGTATCGAGATCCCCCCTACGGAGTCAGCAGCGGCAGCAGCGCCAGCAGCAGCACCGCGGAGCCGTTCAGCGTCGCGTGCGAGACGATCGCCGCACCGAGCCGTCCGGTGATCGTCGCGATCCAGCCGTGCGCGAGTCCCGCGGTGACCGTCGTCACGCCGAGTGTCACGATCGTCGCCGGGTTCACCATCTGGTGCCCGTGCAGCAGGGCGAAGACCGCGGTGGACGCCAGGATGCTGAACACCATCGCCCAGATCCGCCGGCCCCGGGTGGGCGGCGCCCACTCCGCGCGCCCGCGCAGCATCCTGTTCCGCACCGCGCGCATCACCACCCCGCGGCAGAGGACCTCCTCCACCACCGGCGCGACCACGACCGGGATGAGGACCGAGCTCAGTACGAACCACAGCGGGTCCGGGTCGATGTCGAGGTTCCCCTGCGCGTCCTGCAGCAGGGGGGCGAAGGCCGCGAGCACGACCAGGATCACGAAGCGCACCGCGAGGCCCAGCCCGATACCGATGGGCACGTCGATCCAGCGGAACCGCAGCCCGAAGTCGGCCGCCATCGTGCCCAGCCCGCGCAGCCGCGACGCGGCGAACGGCACGATCAGCGCGACGAGGTAGCTCGCGAGCGCCCCCGCGAAGGCGAGTCCGGCGGAGTAGGGGAGCACGCCGAACCCGAACAGCAGGATGAGCACGGCCAGCGGCAGGACGATCCCGACGATCGTGAGCACGGCGGTCGGCAGGCCCCAGCGGACCCGGGGATCGGGCAGGTAGAGGAGGGAGGAGTAGGGCGCGTGGACCGAGGGCCGAGGCTCGACCGGCCCGGGCGGCTCCGCCTGCCGCGCGGACCCCGGCTGTGGCGTGGGCGTCGGTCCCGAAGGCGCCGGCCACGAAGGCGCCGGCCAGGACGCCGCCGACCCGGAAGGCGCCCTCGCGGAGTCGGGCGCGAGCGTCGCGGGATCGGGCGGCGGGAAGGCGTCGGGTTCCATGGCCGGGCCAGCCTACGCAGACCGCCTGGATGCGATCCGGGCCGCTCGACGCCGGCCCGCCCACGGATCGGCGGCCACGGCGGAGCATCGCGCCGTTGGGCGTGACGACCCCCGGGTACGAAGAAACCCCCGCCATGTAGAAGCTAGGCGAGGGTTTCCGTGGCTCCGACGGGCGTCGATCCCGTGACCTCACGATTTTCAGTCGTGCGCTCTACCAACTGAGCTACAGAGCCGTTGCGACGTGACGTCGCTGGAGAGGTGATCTCCTGAAAAAGGCCCTTCCTCTCGGAAGGGCCCCTTTGCGACCCTGACGGGACTTGAACCCGCGACCTCCGCCGTGACAGGGCGGCACGCTAACCAACTGCGCTACAGGGCCTCGTTGCGAAGACAAGCATACTGCCTTCGAGGCTGTTCTATTTTCACGCCCCGGCCCTCTCGAGCCGGTGCACTTGCCGGTGGTGCTGGTACTCCTGGTGGTGCTGGCAGTACCGACCCATCCGTGACCCCAACGGGATTCGAACCCGTGCTGCCGCCGTGAAAGGGCGGTGTCCTAGGCCACTAAACGATGGGGCCGGAGACTCGCGGGGCGACCCTGCGGCCGACCCCCCATGACTACCGACACGCAAGCATAGGGGGCCGCGGCGCAGGATGCAAAATCGACGGTTCCGCAGGCGGCGTGCACCCCGTCCGGGGTTGACCCGGGTCTAGGAGATCGGGCAGGGCCGCGGTTAGGGTGGGGCGGAATCGCTCTTCCCACCCACCCGCGCGCCGGAGCCGCACCGCCGCGGAGGGAGGGTCCCCCTATCCCCGAGGTCCCATGCCCCACTCCCTGCGCCGTCCGCGTCCCGCCCGCCTCCCCGGCGCGCCGCGACTCGGGCGACTCCGAGGTGCTGCCCTGGCCTCCGCCGTCGTCGCGCTCGTCGCCGGCCTGCTCGTCGCCACTCCCGCCCAGGCGGTCGAGTACCCGTCCTGGGCCGACGTCGAGGCGGCGAAGGGCGACAC
This sequence comes from Rathayibacter sp. AY2B3, assembly GCF_002931755.1. Taxonomy (NCBI): domain Bacteria; kingdom Bacillati; phylum Actinomycetota; class Actinomycetes; order Micrococcales; family Microbacteriaceae; genus Rathayibacter; species Rathayibacter sp. AY2B3. Next base: position 7,220 of record NZ_PSUG01000070.1, read on the forward strand.
GGCCGCCGCCGCCGCTCAGGTCGACCGGATCACGTCCCTGATCGGCGACCTCCAGAGCGAGGTCGCCTCCGCCCAGCAGCTCGCGCAGCAGCGCGGCGACGAGCACTTCGCCGCTCAGCAGGCGTTCGACGAGGCCTCGGACCAGTCGAAGAAGCTCGAGGACCGGGCTGCCGCCAGCGCCGAGGAGGCCGACAAGGCCTCGCAGCAGGCGGGCCTGCTCGCCGCGCAGCTCTACCGCAGCACCGGCACCGACCTGTCCGTCAACATCTTCCTCGACCAGAAGACCGGCCAGGCCGACCAGCTGCTGTCGAAGATCGGGAGCATGACCAAGCTGGTCGAGCGATCCTCCGCGATCTACGAGCAGGCCAGCACCGCCCGCAACACCGCGTCCTCCCTCGCCGACCAGGCCGAGGTCGCGCAGACCGAGCGCGAGCGCCTCCGCGTCGCCGCGGAGCAGAAGCTCGCCGAGGCGACCGCCGCCCAGGAGGCGTCCGAGGCCGCGCTCGCCGAGCAGCAGGAGCAGAGCGTCGTGCTCGAGCAGCAGCTCGCCGCGCTCCGCGACACCGAGTCGAAGACCGTGGCCGACTACGAGGCCGGCGTCGCCGCTCGCGAGGCCGAGCGCCTCCGCAAGCTCGCGGAGGAGGAGGCCGCTCGTCAGGCCGCCGCCCAGGCCGAGGCCGCGCGCCGCGAGGCCGCCCGGGCCGCAGCCGCGTCCAGCGGTGGCGGCGGCGGCGGATACGTCGCCCCCTCGGGCGGCGGCGGCTCCAGCGCCGTCAGCGACTCCGGCTGGGTCCGCCCCGCCGGGGGCCGCGTCACCGGCACCTTCGGCCCGCGCGACAGCATCTCGACCGGCGGAGGATCCTCCGGCTCGTACCACCGCGGCACCGACCTCGCGGGCGGCTGCGGCATCCCGATCTTCGCGGCGCACAGCGGGACCGTCTCCTACGCGGGCCCCAACGGCACCTACGGCAACTGGGTGCTGATCGACCACGGCAGCGGCATCAGCACCGGCTACGCCCACATCATGTCCGGCGGGATCTACGTCCGCGTCGGCCAGCAGGTCCAGGCCGGCGAGCAGATCGCCGCCGTCGGCTCGACGGGCGCCTCCACCGGCTGCCACCTGCACTTCGAGACCCGCGTCAACGGCTCCGCCGTCGACGCCCAACCGTTCATGGCCCAACGAGGAGTCACCCTTGGCTGACGCACAGACGACCGCACGCACCTTCACCCCGGCACCCCGGGAGCGCGCCTGGAAGGGCCGCCTCCCGCTCGTCATCTCCGCCGCCTTCGCGGTCACGGCGGTCACCGCGTCCCTCGGCATCACCCCGGCCCTCGCCGACGACGCGAAGTACCCCTCGTGGGACGACGTGCAGAACGCCAAGAAGGACGAGGCGAGCAAGCAGGCCGAGATCGACTCGATCACCGGCCTCATCACGAGCCTGCAGACCGCGGTCGACGAGAAGTCGATCACCGCGATGAAGAAGGCCGAGGCCTGGCGCCAGGCCAAGGAGGCGCTCGACGCCGCTGCGGAGGCCGTTGCCGACCTCGAGGAGAAGGCGACCACCGCCTCCGTCAAGGCCCAGACCTCGAAGATGCGCGCGGGCCTGCTCGCCGCGCACCTCTCGCGCGCGGCCGGCGGCGACCTCTCCGCCAGCCTCGTGGCCAAGGGCGAGGACGCAGGAGACCTGCTCTACCAGCTCGGCGCGATGTCGCAGCTCTCGGAGCAGTCGCAGAAGGTCTACGCCGACGCCCTCGCCGACAAGCAGAACGCGGAGTCGCTCGGCGACCAGGCCGACCGCGCCGTCACCGAGCACCAGGCGCTCTCGGACGAGGCCGACGCCGCCCGCAAGGACGCCGACGCCGCCGCCGAGTCCGCTCGCGCGTCGCTCTCGGCGCAGGAGGAGAAGTCGCAGGAGCTGGTCGCCCAGCTCGCGCTGCTGAAGGACTCCTCGGTCGAGGTCGAGACCCAGTACCTCGCGGGGGAGCAGAAGCGCCAGGCCGACGAGGCCGCCGCTCAGGCGCAGGCCGAGGCGGAGGCCGCCGCGCAGGCGCAGTCCACCGCCCGCTCCGCCCAGCAGCAGTCCTCGGCTCCCGCCGCCGCCCCCTCGCGCCAGACCGCGTCCCTCCCGCAGCCCGCCGCTCCGCAGCTCGCGCAGCAGCAGCCCGCTCCGGCTCCGGCTCCGGCCCAGCCCGCTGCGCAGCCGGTCGCCCAGCCGGCGGCTCAGCCGCTCCCGCAGCCGGTCACCGCTCCGGTCCTGGTGCCGACCAGTGGCGCCGTCGAGAACGCGATCTCGTACGCGATGGCGCAGCTCGGCGAGGAGTACGTCCTCGGCGGCATGGGCCCGGACCAGTGGGACTGCTCGGGCCTCACCAAGGCGTCGTACGCCTCCTCGGGCATCTACATCGGCACCCACTCGGCGACGAACCAGTACAACACCATGGCCGGCGCCGGCAAGCTCGTCCCCTACAGCCAGCGCCAGCGCGGCGACCTGATCTTCTGGGGCGGCGGCGGGGACTACTACCACGTGGCCATCTACCTCGGGAACAACCAGATCATCGAGGCCGCCGACTACGGCAAGCCCGTGCGCATCTGGAACACCTGGGGCACGCCCGCCGGCATGGTCGGCCGCCCGGCCGCCTGAGCCGCGGCCGCACCGCGCAACGAGAGAACCCCCTCCTGTCGAGACGACGGGAGGGGGTTCCTTCGTTGGTGCGGGAGGTCAGTGACCCTCTTCGGCCAGCTTCTTGATGCCGTCCTGGACGATCTGCTCCGCCTCGGCGGCGTCTCCCCACGCGTCGACCTTGACCCACTTGCCGGGCTCGAGGTCCTTGTAGCGCTCGAAGAAGTGCTTGATCTCGTTCTTCGTCTGCTCCGGGACGTCGCCGATGTCCTGGATGTGCTGCCAGCGCGGGTCCTTCGCGGGGACCACGATCACCTTCGCGTCGGAGCCGGCCTCGTCGCTCATGTTGAGCACGCCGACCGGGCGGACGGAGACGCCCACGCCCGGGAAGACGGGGTACTCGAGCAGCACCAGCGCGTCGACGGGGTCGCCGTCGAGGCCGAGGGTGTTCTCGAAGTACCCGTAGTCCGTCGGGTAGACGAAGGAGGTGAAGAGCACGCGGTCGAGGTAGACGCGACCGGTCTCGTGGTCGACCTCGTACTTGTTGCGGCTCCCCTTGGGGATCTCGACGACGACGTCGTATGCGGCCATGCTCTCTCCTTGAGTCGGTGGCGCCGTGAGCGGCGCATCGGCGGACGGATTCGGCCTCCGGAACGCTCGCGCGGGTGCGCGCGCGGGAGGGGCGGATCGCTGGCATTACGTTACTTGATGTGCCCGATCGCCCCCGCCTGACCCCCGCCGTCGCCGATCTGCGGCGGGCGGTGCGCGAGAGCCTCGACGAGCTCGACCCCGGAGCGCTCGTGCTGGTCGCGCTGAGCGGGGGAGCGGACTCGCTCGCGCTCGCGGCGGCGGTCGCCTTCGAGGCCCCGCGGGGCGGGAGGCGGGCCGGCGCGGTGATCGTCGACCACGGGCTGCAGGAGGCGTCGGCCGAGGTCGCGCGGCGGGCGGGGGAGCAGGCGCACGCGCTGGGGCTCGCGCCGGTGCTGCGCGAGGTGGTGACGGTGTCCGCCGAGGGCGGTCCGGAGGCGGCCGCCCGCAGCGCGCGCTACCGCGCCTTCGACGACGCGCTCACCGCGACGGGCGCCGCCGCGATCCTCCTGGGCCACACCCTCGACGACCAGGCCGAGACGGTGCTGCTGGGGCTGGCCCGCGGAGCCGGTGCCGCCTCGCTGCACGGGATGGCGCCGGTCAGCGGACCGCTGCGGCGGCCGCTCCTGGGCCTGCGCCGCGAGACGACCCGCCTCGCCTGCTCCGACCAGGGGCTCGTGCCGTGGGACGACCCGCACAACGACGACCCCCGCTACTCGCGGGTCCGGGTGCGGAACCGCGTGCTGCCGGTGCTCGAGGACGAGCTCGGGCCGGGAGTGGCGCAGGCTCTGGCGCGCACCGCCGAGCAGCTGAGGGAGGACGGGGACGCGCTCGACGCGCTCGCCCTCGACTGGGCGCTCGAGCTGGTGGGCCAGGACGAGGCGGGGCACGTCACGGTCGACGCGCGGGGGCTCGCCGCGGACCCGCCGGCGCTGCGGCAGCGGATCATCCGCCTGGTCGTGGCGAACGAGTTCGGAGTCGCACTCTCGCGCTCGCAGACGCTGGCGGTCGCCGCGCTGGTCACCGACTGGCACGGCCAGAAGGGCGTCGACCTCCCCGGCGTCCTCGCCACCCGCCGCGGCACCACCCTGGTCTTCGCCCCCGCCGCGCGACCTCGGCCGACGCCTCCTGCAGCCCGTGGTCGACGATCACCGC
>NZ_PSUG01000071.1:0-11555 GCF_002931755.1 Rathayibacter sp. AY2B3
GGTGCTCGACAATCACGGTCGCCTTTTGCTCGTTGATGTGCCTGGCCACCTCGCCTATGATCCGCTCGATGGTCGCTACGACTCATCGATCTTCACCGAGAACCAGACAACTCAGGACCTGTCGAAGGCGGGTGACAAGCTCACGAAGAGCGTTTACGAATACGTCGTCACCGACTCGGAGGTCGAGCGATCGTTTGTTAAGGCGCTGGACGTGAGCAACGAGGTGGTTGTGTACTCAAAGCTACCACGCGGGTTTTTCATCCCGACTCCTGTTGGCGATTATAATCCCGACTGGGCCATCGCCTTCCGCGACGATATTACGAAGATCAAGCACGTCTACTTCGTCGCGGAAACCAAAGGCTCCATGTCCACCCTCCAACTCAAGGGCGTCGAGAGCGCGAAGATTGAGTGCGCCCGTAGGTTTTTCGCCTCACTCAACGGCAATCCCGGACACGACAGCGTCAAATACGACGTCGTGAATTCGTTTGATTCGCTGCTGCAACTTGTGGGGGCGTGAAGGAGTGACTACTTTCAGGTTTGGCGAAATCAAGCGCGGAGGGAGTGCGGTCACCAACCGCCGTGCCGCAAAGTGCTAAGAGCAGCGAATCTTTGAAAGGGTCCCGCGTGCCAGCAGAACCGCAGGTATGGGGTATTTCCGGATAAGCGTCTTGATCAAACGCTGTTACTCCTCGAGAGTGCGAACCAGTTCTCGCTGATAGTGCCGTTGACTTTCAGCTTGCCCTCCCTGTACGAGACGTACAACGACTGGATCGACTTGGGCTGAGAATCAAGGTCTGCCGTGTCTGCAATTTGGCAAACGGGGAGCAGTTACGCACGACGCCGCACTAACCACTGTCCGCGCAGACATATTCGATCGAGGTCGCGTGCGCGAGGAGGCAGGAGCGGAGGCGCTGATGAGTCACTCTTCTCAGATCGTATCGAGACCCTAGGGACGTAGGACGTCTCGTCGATCGGGACGGCGGAGGTGGAGCCGGAGACAACGTCGCCGGCTCGGCGATTTTGCAACTGTCGTGCACGGTCGTGCGGCCCACGAACTGTGCGGTTGCGCGCCGCTTCGGCCTCGCTCCGCGTGGACGTATCGCAGAAAAGATTAGCTTCCTGGGACTCGCGGTCGCCTCACGGGCGAAGCCCGAGCGCTCGTCGGATCTCGGGCGCACGTTTGTCTCGGCAAGGCGTCTCGTGGCGGGACGTCTCGCTTTGGGTTCGCGAGGGGGTTTTTGAGGCGGAGCCGCACCACAGTTGCTTGGCCTCGGGCGCACGTCCGATAGATCGTTGCGCTCGGCTGCACCTCGACGCGCCCGTCGCTGCTGGGATCCAGCAGCTGCAAGCTCTGCGTCGTGGCGCCGGGGGAGCAAGGCCGTAGTCGAGCGCTCTGGGGTGAGGATGCGCCTCGAGTGAGCCGAGGGGCAAGTCGGTGCCTTCGCGTGTTGCATCAGCCGATTCAGCCGGATCGTGATTGCTCTACTCACACCGCCACCCTGCTGACGGAGCGCGGGTCATCCGATTGTCGTTCGAGGTGCGTCGGGAGCGTCAGTGCACCCTTGCGCGAGGGAGGGAGCCCGTCGCGGCGCGCGCCGTCACCCTCCTACTTCCGCCGGTTCAGCACCTTCGTCCCCACCCCCGCGATCGCCGCACCCACGATCGGCGCCACCAGGAACACCCACACCTGCCCCAGCGCATCCGGCCCTGCGAACACCGCGGCAGCAATGGACCGCGCCGGATTCACCGACGTGTTGCTCAGTGGGATGCTGATCAGGTGCACGAGCGTCAGCGTGAAGCCGATGGCCAGCGGTGCAACAGCCTTGTACTCGCTCTTGGCGGTGACGGAGAGGATGACGGCGACGAAGATGGCGGTCAGGACGATCTCGGTCAGCATGACCGCGCCGAGGCCGAAGCCGCCAGGCGATCCAGCGCCGTAGCCGTTGGAGGCGAAGCCGGAGTCGCGGGCGGCGGCGAGGTAGCCGGCGGGGCCGTCGGCGGCGACGAGGAAGACCACTCCGGCTCCGACGAGTCCGCCGAGGATTTGGCTGACGATGTAGCCGGGGATGTGCTTCCACTCGGTGCGGCCGGCAATGGCGAGGCCGACGCTGACGGCGGGGTTGAAGTGGCCGCCGGAGATGTGGCCGACGGCGTAGATGCCGGCCATCACGGTGAGGCCGAAGGCGAGGGCGACGCCGAGGAAGCCGACTCCGAGCGCGTTGCCGGAGTCGGGGAAGGCGGAGGCGAAGACCGCGGTGCCGACGCCGCCGGCGACCAGGAGGAAGGTGCCGAACGCCTCCGACGCGTAGCGCGCTCCGGCCGAGTACTGCTCGGCGTGCTCGGTGCGCTGCTCGCTCGTGGTGCGGCTGGCGGTGTTGGGGCGGGCCATGGTCGTTCTCTCTCTCGGGGACGGGGGCGTGCCTGCGGGGTCACCGGGCACCGGGATACTCCAGCACCGGGCGGCGCGGCCGGAGCCGGGTCGCGGAGTGCTCTCAGGCCCCGCGGCGGCGCGCGTCCGTGAGCGGCCTTCGACCACTCGCTCCGCGGCCAGCCCACAGATACCCATACGCAGATGGCAGCCACCGTAGCGGCGGGCATCGGCCGCCACGTCCTCAGGCCGACGACAGGCGTGAAACCACCGCCGGATGGCATGTGGTCGCCGACGATGAAGGACCCCGATCCTCAGCTGGCCGACGTCTCCCGACTTCGCGGGAGCAGCCGATGCCGAAAAGGCCCGCGGCCGCTGACCGCACTTCACCCGGCTACGACGGTCCCGTGATCCCGTTCCAGACGGACTGCAGGCTCTCCCCGCCCACGCCGGCCTCCGCATCCTTCGCCGCGAAGAGCGCCAGTCGCTCCTCCTCATCGGCTCGCTCGTGCTGCAGGAATCGATGGAGAGCCGTTTGATTCAGGTGCCCCAGAGGCGCCTCCAGCATCAGCTCGAAGGGCGCATTGCCGTGAATGCGCACCATCTCCGTCAGCTCGGGGTGCGTCCGCGCAATGGTCAGGAGGACTGCCGTCGGCGTCGAATGGTTCGACAGCAGGCCGCCAGCGATCCCCGAGTCGCCCAGAGCTGCGAGGTGGGCGAAGGCCTCGTCGGACAGGTCCTCGCTCACTGCGGCGAACCACCACTGATCCTCGCGAGTGCCGTGGAAGGTCAGCCATTCGGCACTCCGTCCTGGGCTGCTCGGCCAGGGCGGTCCAGCGAAGAAGCCTGGGACCACGGTTTTTCCTTCCTCGACAGAGCGGGACAGCATTCGGCACGGCAGCGAGGGCCCCAAAGAGGCGGGCTCGAGTCATCAGGAGGGACGCCCCACGCAAATGCCAGCCACTGTAGCGAAGGGCCGCAGCGGGCATGTACCCGAAAGAAGGACAGGCGGGACTCGCCGCCCAGGTGGCACGACATGGAGTACAAGAACAGCCCCCGAGTCCAGCCCGATGTCGCGAATCACCCCACTCTTCTCCTCCGCCGGTCCCCCTGCTACGGTGCCCTAAACCGGTTTACACAACGGTTCAGACACCCCGGCGACGAGCGAAGGAGTTCTGATGGCGAGCAGACCGACGATCCTCGACGTCGCGCGTGAAGCCGGCGTGAGCAAGGCGCTCGTCTCGTTCGCGCTCAACGACCGGCCCGGCGTCTCGCCCGACTCGCGTGAGCGGATCCTCCGCGTCGCCGCCGAGCTCGGCTACCGGCCCAGCCTGACCGCGCGCTCCCTCTCGACCAGCGTCTCGTTCGCGGTAGGCCTCGTCGTGGCCCGCGACCCCGAGGTCATCGCGGCAGACCCGTTCTTCCCCTCCTTCATCTCCGGCGTGGAGCGCGTGCTCGCCGAGCGCGGTCGCGTGCTGGTGCTCAGCGTCGTCGATCCGGGCGCCTCCGAGGAGGCCGTCTACCGCACCCTCGCTGCCGACCGCCGCGTCGACGGCGTCTTCCTCACCGACCTCCGGAAAGACGACTCCCGCCCGGAACTCCTAGCCGAGCTCCAGCTCCCCGCGGTCACGCTCGGCTGCCTCGAGGGCTCCACCTCGCCCGCCGTCGTGATGGACGACTCCGCGGGGATCACGGAAGCCGTCAGGCACCTGGCGGGGCTCGGCCACCGCCGCATCGCCCACGTCGCCGGGCCGGACCACCTGCTCCACTCCTCCCGCCGCCGCGACGCCTTCACGAAGGCCTGCACGGAGGCAGGCCTCGAGCCCACCGCGCCCCTCGCCACCGACTTCAGCCCGCAGCAGGGCGCCGAGGCCACGGAGCGACTCCTCGATCAAAAGACCCCCCCCACCGCCATCGTCTACGCGAACGACCCCATGGCCATCGCCGGCCTCGGCGTCGCGCACTCCCGCGGGCTGCGCCTCCCCGACGACCTCTCGGTCACCGGCTTCGACGACTCCGAGATCGCCGCCCACGTCTACCCGTCGCTGACCTCGGCCCGCACGCGCCCCGCGCACTGGGGCGAGGAGGCCGCCCGCACGCTGCTCGACCTCATCGAGTCCGGCAGCGCCCCCGACGTCGACCTCGAGCCCGCCGGGCTCGTCGTGCGCCACTCGACCGCGCCTCCGCGGCCGTCGACCCACTGAAGACGCGGGCGCACCGTCGCGCCCGCCGGACAAGGAGAACACCATGGCCCCCTCGACGACGAGACGCTGGCTGACCGGGATCGCCACCGCCTCCCTCGCGACCCTCGCCCTCACCGCGTGCGGCAACGGCGGCGGAGCGTCGACCGACCTCACCGCCACCGGACCGATCACCATCTGGTACTCGAACAACGAGCAGGAGGTGCAGTGGGGCAAGGCGATGGTCGACGCGTGGAACGCCGATCACCCCGATGAGGAGATCACCGGGCAGGAGATCCCCGCGGGCAAGAGCAGCGAGGAGGTCATCGGAGCGGCGATCACGGCCGGCAACGCGCCGTGCCTCGTCTTCAACACGGCCCCGAGCGCGGTCGGCCAGTTCGAGCGCCAGGGCGGCCTCGTCGACCTCTCCTCCTTCGACGGAGGCGCCGACTACATCGAGACCCGCAGCGGCGATCTCGCCGAGCAGTACCAGAACGCCGAGGGCGCGTACTTCCAGATGCCGTGGAAGAGCAATCCGGTCGTCATCTTCTACAACAAGGACCTCTTCGCGAAGGCGGGCCTGGACCCCGAGAACCCGTCGCTGTCGACCTACGACGACTTCCTCGCCACGTCGAAGACGCTCGTCGAGTCGGGCGCCGCGCCCGCCGCGATCCAGCCCGCGCCCACCAGCGAGTTCTTCCAGACCCAGTTCGACTTCATGCCGATGTACGCCGCGGCCACCGGAGGGACGAGCCTCGTCGAGGACGGCAAGGCCACCTTCGCCGACGACCAGGGCTACGAGGTCGCCGACTTCTGGAAGAGCCTCTACGACCAGGGCCTCGCCGGCCGCGAGCAGTACCAGGGCGACGCGTTCGCCGACGGCCAGGCCGCGATGTCGATCGTCGGCCCGTGGGCGGTCTCGGTCTACAAGGACCTGAACTGGGGCTCCGTCTCGGTGCCCACCCCCGAGGGCACGCCCGCCGAGGACACCTGGACCTTCAGCGACGCGAAGAACGTCGGCCTCTACTCCGCCTGCGCCAACAAGGGCACGGCCTGGGAGGTGCTGAAGTTCGCGACCAGCGAGGAGCAGGACCGCTCGCTGCTCGAGACCACCGGCCAGATGCCGCTGCGCACCGACCTGCAGACCACCTACGCCGACTACTTCGACGCCAACCCCGCCTACCAGCGCTTCGGCGACCAGGCGAGCCGCACCATCGAGGTGCCGTCGGGCCCGAACACCGTGCAGATGCTGCAGGCGATCCGCGACGCGTGGGGCAAGACGGTCATCTTCGGCGAGGGCGACGTGAAGACGGCGCTCGACGGAGCGGCCGAGACCGTCACCGGGCTCGCCGGCCAGCAGTGACCCGGCCGTGACCACCCTCACCCGCCGGCCCGCGCCGGCCGGGGCACCGGGGAAGCGGAGCCTTCTGCACCGCGTCCTCGGGCCCCAGCCCCTCGGGCTGCTGTTCGGCAGCCCCTACCTCCTCTTCGTGCTCGCGGTCTTCGCGTTCCCGGTCGTGTACTCGGTCTGGATCGCGTTCCACGACTTCTTCTTCGCAGCTCCCGGCGTGCAGGTGGAGCGGCCGTTCGTCGGCCTCGACAACTTCGTCACGGCGTTCTCGAGCCCGCAGGTCATCCGCTCCTTCGGCAACATCGGGATCTTCCTGGTGATCAACGTGCCGCTGACGGTCGTGCTCTCGCTCCTGCTCGCCGCCGCGCTCGACAAGGTCGTGCACCTGCGGACGTTCCTCCGCGTCAGCTTCTACGTGCCGTACGTCACGGCGAGCGTCGCGGTCGTCGGCGTGTGGCTGTTCCTCTTCAACGGGAACGGACTGGTCAACAGCCTCCTCGGGCCGCTCGCGCCGGATCCGTCCTGGCTGATCAACGAGCAGCTCGCGATGCCGATCATCGCGCTCTACGTCACCTGGAAGCAGCTCGGGTTCTACATCCTGCTGTACCTGGCGGCACTGCAGAACGTGCCGAAGGAGCTGTACGAGTCGGCCTCGACCGACGGCGCCGGACGCATCCGCCAGTTCTGGTCGGTGACCGTGCCGAGCGTGCGGCCCGCGACCCTCCTGGTGCTGCTGGTGTCGACCGTCACCGGAGCGAACCTCTTCACCGAGCCCTACCTCCTCACCGGCGGAGGCGGCCCCAACGGCGCGTCCGCCTCGCCCGTGCTGCTGATGTACCAGCTCGGGATCCAGCAGGGGCAGCCCGACGTGGCCTCGGCCATCGGCGTGGTCCTGGTGCTGCTGGTGCTGGTCATCGCCTATATGCAGAACCGCTTCGCGGGGGAGAGGAACTCATGAGCACCCTGTCCAGTGCCGGAGGCGCCGCCTCGGCCGTGCCCGCCGCCGTCGCCCCCGAGAAGTCGCCGCGGAGGCGCCCCGTCGGCTCGAGCCGCGGAGCCGTGATCCTGCGCGGAGTCGTGCTCGCGATCGGCGCGATCGTCTTCCTGTTCCCCTTCTACTACATGATCGTCGGCTCCCTGCAGACGGATCCGGACCCGACGCTGGCGGGAGCGATCCCGGAGCCGGGCAACCTCACGCTCGACAACTACGTCAACGTGAACGAGCGGATCAGCCTGCTCACCGGCCTGGTCAACTCCGGGATCTTCACCGGCGGCGTGCTGCTGTGCACGGTGTTCTTCGGCGTCCTCGCCGGGTACGCGCTCGCGATGCTGCAGTGGCGGGGGCGCAACGCGGTGTTCGCGCTCGCCCTGCTGGTGCAGGTCATCCCGTTCCAGCTGCTGCAGATCCCGCTCTACGTGCTGATCGCGCGCGACTACGGCCTCGCGGACAGCCACCTCGGGATGATCCTGCCGTTCGCCATCAACTCGACGGCGGTGATCATCTTCCGGCAGTACTTCCTGCAGCTCCCCAAGGAGCTGTTCGAGGCGGCCCGGATCGACGGCGCCGGCGAGCTGAAGCTGCTGTGGACGATCGCGCTCCCGCTGGTGCGGCCCGCGCTGGTGACCGCCGTGCTGCTGACCTTCATCGGCCCCTGGAACGAGTTCCTCTGGCCGTTCCTCATCACCAAGGACGCGTCGCTGCAGCCGCTCGCCGTGTCCCTGGCCAACTACATCTCGAACGTGGCGTCGTCGACCGACAACCCGTTCGGGGCGATCCTCGCGGGAGCCGTCGTGCTCGCCGCGCCCGTCGTGGTGCTGTTCATCGTGTTCCAGCGCTACTTCGTCTCGACCGATCTCGGATCCGGAGTGAAAGGCTGACCATGTCTCCCACCCTCACCACTGTCCCCTACCGTCTCGAGCGCGTCGGCGTCGTGATGGAGCCCGCCCCGGGCGACGCGCTCGAAGCCGAGGGGGTGCTCAACCCCGGCAGCGGCCGCGGACCCGACGGCGAGCTGTACCTGCTGCCCCGGATGGTCGCCGCCGGCAACGTCTCCCGCGTGGGGCTCGCCCGCGTGGTCGTCGAGGATGGCGTGCCCGTCGGAGTCGAGCGGCAGGGCGTCGTGCTCGCGCCCGACCGCGGCTTCGAGCAGGGCGCGCACAACTCGGGCGTCGAGGATCCGCGGATCACGTTCATCGAGGCGCTCGGGCTGCATGTGATGACGTACGTCGCCTACGGGCCGCTCGGGCCCCGCACGGCGCTCGCCGTGTCGGAGGACCTCCGCGACTGGCGGCGCCTGGGCCCGGTGACCTTCGCCTACGACGACGCGCTCGACATCGACCTCGGCCTGTTCCACAACAAGGACTGCGTGTTCTTCCCCGAGATCGTCGAAGCGCCGGACGGCACGCGCTCGTTCGCGGTGCTGCACCGGCCGATGTGGGACCTCAGCGAGACGAAGGCGGGCGAGGGCATCCGCCTCCCGGCAGGGATCGAGGACCCGCGGCAGAGCATCTGGATCAGCTACGTGCCGGTCGACGAGGTGGACCGGGATCTGGCGAACCTCACGCGCTGGACGCGGCACCGGTTCCTCGCGGGCCCGGAGTTCCCGTTCGAGGAGCTGAAGGTCGGCGGCGGACCCGTGCCGCTGCGCGTGCCCGAGGGCTGGCTGCTGATCCACCACGGGGTCACCGGAGTGATCGACAGCGCCTTCGCGCAGCAGCAGCACGTGAACTACTCGGCCGGAGCGATGCTCCTCGACGGCGACGACCCGTCGCGGGTGATCGCGCGCACCTCCGAGCCGCTGCTCGAGGCCGAGACGGAGGAGGAGCGCAGCGGGATCGTCCCGAACGTCGTCTTCCCGACGGCGATCGAGGAGATCGACGGACAGCACTACGTCTTCTACGGCATGGCCGACTCGAAGATCGGCGCGGCCCGCCTCGTCCGCACGGACGGCTGACAATGCCTCGCTGGCCGAGTCCGCCTCCGGCGAACGCCTGTTTTGCTGATCGAGTCCACCTCCGGCGAACGCCTGTTTTGCTGATCGAGTCCACCTCCGGCGGACATCTATTTTGCTGATCGAGTAGCCCGCGCAGCGGGCGTATCGAGATCCACCACCGCCTGGACACCGGGGTCTCGATACGCCGCTTCGCGGCTACTCGACCACCAAGAGCCCGCGCAGCGGACGCCTTGTTGTTCGAGTCCGCCCTCCGTCGGACGCCTTTCTTGCTGATCGAGTAGCCCGCGCAGCGGGCGTATCGAGATCCACCACCGCCTGGACACCGGGGTCTCGATACGCCGCTCCGCGGCTACTCGACCACCAAGAGACCCGCGCAGCGTTCGCCTTGCTGATCGAGTCCGCCCTCCGCCGGACGCCTTTCTCGCTGATCGAGGAGCCCGCGGAGCGGGCGCCTCGAGATCGGCCCCCGCACCCCCACCTCAAGGAGAGTTCGATGACGAACACGCTCACCAGGTCGGCGGCCGTCCTGGCCGCCGCCGCCCTCACCGTCGGGGGCCTCGCCCTCGGCGCGACCCCCGCGCAGGCGGCCGAGCCGCTGACGAACACGGCGCACCTCGACTTCCTCCTCGACACCGCCACTCCGGTGCCCGAGCCCGGCCACACCACCTACCGGCTCGACGAGGAGCCGACCCTGGTCATGCCGTGGACCTACGCCGACGCCCGCGACGCCGACGCCCGCGACGGCGGCACCTTCGAGCGGGTCGGCGGCGGCCGCCTCGATCCGGCGACCGGCGACTACGAGCAGGGGGCGTTCAACACCGACGACATCTCCCGCGCCGCCGTCGTCTACCTCCGCCACTGGCAGCAGACCGGCTCGACCGAGAGCCGCGAGAAGGCCTTCGAGACCCTCCGCGCCCTCGCCTACTTCCAGACCACCGAGGGCGACGACGCCGGGAACGTGGTCCTCTGGATGCAGACCGACGGGGAGCTGAACGCGAGCGCCGAGCCGGTCGAGCTGCCGGACCCCAGCGACTCCGAGGACAGCTACTGGCTCGCCCGCACGCTCTGGGCGCTCGGCGAGGGCTATGCGGCGTTCCGCGACACGGATCCGGAGTTCGCCGCCTTCCTCCAGGAGCGGCTGCGGCTCGGGGTCGGTGCGGTCGACCGCGAGGTGCTCACGCGCTACGGCGAGTACGCGCAGGCCGACGGCGTGCAGGTGCCGGCCTGGCTGATCGTCGACGGCGCCGACGCCACCTCGGAGGCGCTGCTCGGCCTCTCCGCCTACCTCGAGGCCGCTCCCGACGACTCCGCGGTGCGCACGAGCACGGCCGAGCTCGCCGAGGGCGTCGCCGCCTACGCCCGCACGACGACGGAGGCGGACACCACCGCCTGGCCGTACGGCGCGATCCTCCCGTGGACGAAGTCGCGCACGCTCTGGCACTCCTGGTCGTCGCAGATGGCCGGGGGACTGGCCGCGTCCTCCGCGGCGCTGGACGACTCCTCCCTCCTCGAGCCCGCGATCGTCGACGGCGCCCGCTTCGCTCCGGAGCTGCTGACCGCCGGCGGTCCGGACAACGGCTGGAACCCGACTCCGACCGACCGGGTGCAGATCGCGTACGGAGCCGACTCGCGGCTGCAGAACTCGCTGGCCCTGGCGGACGTCACCGGCTCCAGCGCCTTCACCGACCTCGCGGCCGTGCAGGGCGCCTGGTTCTTCGGCCTGAACCGCAGCCTCGCTCCGGTCTACGACCCGGCCACCGGAGTCGTCTTCGACGGGGTCCAGGCCGACGGCACCGTCAACCGCAACAGCGGCGCCGAGAGCACCATCCACGGGCTGCTGGCGATGCTGGCGCTCGACGCGCACCCGGACGTCGCCGACCGCGCGCGATCCGTCGCGACGGAGTCTTCGCGCGACGGGCTGACGCTGGTCGAGGCCGAGAGCGCGCGCGGCGGCACCGTCGTCACGCCGGAGTCGTCCTGGACCGGGGAGGCCGGCTGGAGCGGCTCCTACCTCTCGCTGACCGACCCGCGCCGCGCGGTGTCGATCCCGATCGGCCCGTCCACGCAGGACCGCGTGGTGGAGGCCGTCATCGACCAGCCGCAGCGCGGCACGGAGCGCACGCCGCTGAGCGTCTGGACGTCGGGCACGCGCCCGCTCGACCTGCTCCGCTCGACCGTCGGGTCGCAGGGGGTCACGGAGGCGTCGGGCGCGCTGCTCCCGGAGAAGCTCCGCCGCACCGTGCCGGCCGGCTCGTCGAGCGTCGAGGTCCGCCCGCTGAGCGGGCAGACGCGCCTCGACGCGCTCCTGGTGCGACCGCTGGTGACGCGCCTCGTGGTCGGAGGAGAGGGCGGCCGCACCGAACTGATCCGCAACTCCACCGACGCTGCGCGGAACACGGCGATCGGCGTCTCGGGCGGCTCCGGCACCCTGCGCGTCTACGACCGCAACGGCGCCCTCGTGCGCGAGACGACGCCGTCCGGTGCCGTCGCCGTGCAGCTCCCCGCGCAGGGCTTCGCGGTGCTCGTCGGCTGAGCCCGACGGGCGCCCCCTACGCCCGGCTCCACCCTCCAGAAGTTGCGGTACTCGCGTTCGAGTACCGCAACTTCTGCGTTCTCGGGCGCGAGGATCGCGCCGGTCGGGGAGTCGTTCATGCCGGGGTCGGGAGCGGCCGCGGAGGCGAGCTCCTTCTGCGCGTCGAGGG